>DATHCX010000081.1:0-7129 GCA_035319325.1 Desulfomonilaceae bacterium | reverse complement strand
CCACGAATTCGGACAACGATTTCGGATAGTGGTAGCCATGGGATTTTTCGATTACATGTCGGATCCTGGACCCGTCATCAAGAAAATAGCTTCTTTGACGGCCGGAGTTTTTTTGGCTTCGTTCCCCAGGCAAAGCATCGTCTGGGGGCTTCAACGCTCGATCCGATACAGGTTGATAAAACGATGTCCCGTGTACAACTACACTCGTGACCAACTGAACAGCCTGTTTCCGTCGGGATTGTTTGCCGATGTCAGGATCTTGGAAACTTCTCACGGTTTTTTCGCGGTCGCCTGGAATCGGCAGTCAGACTGAATCTACCTATCTGAAAGGGAATCGAGTTGGAGAAAGTCTTTGTCATTGGAGCGGGTGGGCATGCAAAGGTCGTCATAGACGCAATCGAAAAGGCAAAACTGTTCGAAATCCCTTTTCTGGTGGATGACGATGCCTCCCTGAAAGGGAAAAACATATTCGGTTATCCGGTCTTGGGAAACAGGACAGATCTGGCGGCACTCGCAAAGGAAATTCCCGGTCACGGATGTTTTGTCGCCATCGGAAACAACCTTGTACGAATTCGTTTGGAGCACTGGCTGAAGACAAGAGGTTTTCGACCCGTGACTGCCATACATCCATCCGCACAAATCGCCCGAGGAGTGCGCATCGGGATCAATACCGTAATCATGGCCGGAGCAGTCATCAATTCGGATGCCACGGTCGGTACAAGCGTGATCGTCAATACGGCAGCAGGAGTGGACCACGACTGCCTGATCGGAGACGGAACCCACATCGCACCCGGATGCAGCCTGTGCGGATCGGTGACGGTGGGACCGCGAACTCTGATCGGAGCGGGAACGACCGTGGTACACGGTGTCACTATCGGCTCGGATGTCATAGTGGGTGCCGGATCAGTCGTGGTGGAAAATATTCCGCCCAACGTTATTGCAATGGGAAACCCGGCAAGGGCGGTGAGAGACAATCGGCCCGAGTCTCAACCCTGAAGTCCTGGCATGAACTCAATCTAATGCGATTTCGAAAAACTACGTACAGGTTTTCCTAAATCAGGTCGCACATTGTTGTCGGAGCAGATTGCTTCGCTTCGCTCGCAATGAAACTGCTCGGGCCAGTCATTGCGAGGAGTGAAACGACGAAACAATCTCGATACTTAAAGGCGGAGATTGCTTCGCTGCGCTCGCAATGACAGTTTTTTCCCGTCCGCAACCGAATGGATACCCTACGGGATGAAAAATTTACAGCGTGTAAAATTGTCTGACAATCCGTGGAGCCACACATTTCCCGGAATTTCTGAATTTTTATTCTGGAGCGGTCTTTGTTCAGCTTCTGGCGGTCTCTATTTCCTGGCACGAGTCTTGCTCACCTTTTTTAAGAAGCGTTTGACAAGGAGGTGACCGGACATGAAAGACCAGCGCTACTTCTGGAATCCGCTGCGCATTGTCAGTCCAAAATTGGACAAGGAGGTGAAGCGTTTCGAGGACCTTTACGAAACGCCGGTTTCGGACGCCCATGCACCCGAAGAAAACCTCGTCTTGATGATCAGCAAATTGATTCATCTCACGAAGATGGTGGCGAAGGGGATGAAAACAGACGACCTGGCCATCATCGATTCGTGCCAGAAGCTGGCGGAGGAAATTCACCAACACGAAAAACTCGCAACGTCCGGTTTAATGGATCAGGCTTCCATAATCGGCAAGAATGTGTTCCGGATCGTCGTGCGCTTTCCGAGTCGCATGGAGAGGATAGGCCTCATGTTTGAGGCGATACTGAAGTCCTGCAGGATCAAATCGACGGAAGGGATGCATTTTTCCGATAAAGCACAGGAGGAGCTTTCGCACATAATGGGGCTTGTCCTGGAAATGTTGGAAAACCTGAGAGACGCTCTGGTCATACCCAACAAGATAGTGCTCGAACATATCAAGCTCCAAAGCACAAGCCTGGTACAAGCCATAGAAGATTCCCGTCTGGCCCACTGGGAGCGCCTTGAGGCAGGATTTTCCTCGCCCCAGACCTCTTCGATTTTTATAGAGATTCTGGATGCGCTGAAAAACGTGAACGAGTACATCACCAAAATAAACGAAAGTTTGATCGCTCTGACAGGCCTGGTACCTGCGACAGACGGCCATCCCTGAGAAGAGCCACATGTCCGAGCCGGGATCGGGGAGAGACTCACGCACCCGGCCGCAACGGTCGTTCGGCCATATCGTCGGTCCTTGGAAAGAGAGTCCGTGATCTTTTTTCAAAGGACTGTCACCCACATCTGAAGACGTCACAGGTCGAATGGGCAGGCCGACGCAGGCTTGAGCCTCATTTCTGCCTGACAACCTTCGAGCGCGCATTTCGGCATTCTCAAAAGCATTGTCGGTTTTCATTACGCCACAAGATGGGAAGGCTGTCATTGCGAGGGCGAAGCCCGAAGCAGTCTGCCACTAGCCAAGAACCGGGATTGCTTCGTCGTTCCACTCTTCGCAATGACATAATTGGGCCGTCCGAATAGGGGGGAGAAGTGTAAACGAATCCGACAGACTTTTCGAGAACCGCTCTAAGCCCTCAAACCACTTTGCGCATTTTGGCTCACCTGAAGTCCTTGAGCAGAGGAACCACCAGATACAGAACCTTTTCCTCAAGAAAGAAGGGTTCGCTGACCCTGAATATTCTCGGGGCAGACTCTCTGGTTTCATGAATCGATCGCCCTTTCCATCCCCAGCTTATGGCATTGCCGATGACGTCGACGGCCGATCTGATCACAGTCGTCAATTTCGTGCCTTTGGCAGTGCCTCCGGTTCGGGGAATGAAGTGAATGGGAACTTCCAGAAATGTGGCTCCCGCATGATAGGTTTTGATGAGGAGTTCAGGGTTCACGAAGGAAGTCTTCCCTCTGAGGCCCAGCGATTGAACCAGGCGCCGCGGATAAAACGTGACATTCTGAAAATCGTGAAAATGAGCGCCGTATAAAATTCTGAGCAGATAATAATTGGATAGCGAAATAATGGCCTTCCTGATGTTGTCCGATCTGGTCTTTGCCCGATAGACGGAACGGATTCCCGGGATATGACTGAGCAGTCGTTCCGGTGTGGGGCGCACGCCCTGGACCACGTCAAAATAGTTCAACAGCTCCAGAAAAATGCGCAAATTCCTGAGATCGTATGACCAGTCGACGGTTTGCCAGAACAGCACTTCTTTAGTGGCGTTTTGCACGGCAGTTCGGCAGGCCATCCCTACGTTCAAGTTCCTGGCGTGCGTAATGACCCGCAAACGAGGTTCCCCGGCTGCGTATTGTTCCAGTATTTCACCGGTGCCATCGGTGGAAGCGTCATTCACGAAGACTATTTCAAAATCGTGTGCCGTACGCCGCAGGAGATCAAATGCCCTGTCAAGGAACGATTGTACAAGTTCTTCTTCGTTGTAGCCCCAGGTCAACAGCGATACGGAGCGGTCAAATTTCTTGTCCAGGGCAAGAGTAGCTTGAACGATTTTTTCGGCTGCATCTTCACTTCGGACAACTGGTGACTGCACTACGTGACCTTCCCGGAGAATATCAGATCGAAGGTCGCACTATAGCCGGACTTTTCCATAAATCAACATTTTCGCGGAATACAGTGTAATCATTCAGCCCGGGAAGGAGCCATAGTTTCCGGGTCGTTGCGAGGAGCGAAACGACGAAGCAATGGCAGAGGATAGGCACTTCCCCCAAGTAACTGATACGGATTCGCTTTTTTACAGGTAACTCGATTCTGGGCACAGGCTGGCAGCACTCCTTCGCTGCGGACGACGCAGAGCCGTCTCATCACTTCTCTCAGGAGAGCCCCCAGCCCTGCAATCTCACAAATCTTATTGCGAATGCGTATGAAGGGTACGCAGCACTATAGGGATTTTCAAAAGTAGTGTCGGTTTCGATTACCGGAAAAGATTCGAAGACCGTCATTGCGAGGGCGAAGCCCGAAGCAATTTCCAATTAACCAAAACAGAGATTGCTTCGTCGTTCCACTCCTCGCAATGACACGATTCGATCGTTCGAAAGTGGATGAGAATAATGAACGAATCCGGCAGAACTTTCGAGAACTGTTATATAACAAGTGGTTGCGATCACGGTCGTTTTTCTGTTAAGAACATTGATTCAATATCGATGGTTCCTCGAAATCTGTATGTTGCGGCAACCCGTTTCGCCCGACTATTCGTGGATGATGATGTTTCGGATTGGGGGCCGCTCGTTTAGGAGATTGCTTGACCTAAAAACAGACTGTTCTTGGAATTCACGCTCCCGCGTTTTCTTTTCAGGACCGGCCAGCGATCGGTTTTCCCGGCCAACACGAAACCTTTTGTGCGGCACCCGGTCCGAATCGATAGCCTCTCTTGCATGCACTCTCGAATCCGCGGTCTCCAGGACCGCCAGAATCGGTAACAGATCGATATTCCTTGTGAACGGAGCAGTACTGCCATGCCGTCAAAGATACCGGATATCGTCAAATTTCAGGAAGCTTACGCGCAGAATGCTGCGGCCGCATCGGCCAGATTGTTGGACGCGTGGTCCAGGGTCCTGGCTTCGTCCGGAATGACGCACATCGTCGAGCACGCACGAGAGGATGCAGAAAACACCTTCTGGAAAGTGCCGGATTGCGCTGCGGCGGCAATGAAACTGGAAAAGATGATCGAGATGTCTGCAAAAGACCTTCCCAAGCTCTTGGAAAACCGGGGAGATTCCCGAAAGATCCGAAAGATCGCAGGCAAATGGACAGAATCGTACCAGAATTTTGTTCGTGACCTCTGCGGTATTCCTGCTCGTACAGAAGCGGAACGATTGGCTGACCAGTGGAGCGCTTGTGGAAGAATCTTGACGCACGCGGTTTCAGGACCGGTCGAACCGTTTCGTAGTTTTTTCGGGCTTCCCGCACCTTTTTCCTTTCCGGACTACTCAAGAGGCGGTGATCCCTTTCGCATGTGGATGAGGGGTTGGGAACAGGTCATGACCGCTTTTTTTCCCGCTGGGAACACAGGATCCGTCACGAGACACATCAAAATGATTCAGGATGCGGTGGACGCTCAAGTCAAGTTTGTAAACGTTCTGTTGAGCTTGCATGAAAAGCTCGCAGCAACTTCCCGTGGTGCTGTGGAAAACATCCTGGAATCACTGCAGAAGAAGATTCAGCAAATCAATCCGGAATCATACACGGTATTTCACGAGACCTGGCTTCTCCACATTGAGGCCGCGTTCGCAGAATTCTTGAAATCGGAACCTTTCGGCCGCGTGATCGCTGAAGCAGTGAAATCGGGAACTGAAGCGCGGGAGAAAACGGAGCGTGTTTTTTCAGACGGTTTTTCGCTTCTTCGTCCGACGGGCGCTGGAGATACAAAGGAATTGAGCGAAATCATTCAGGCACTGGAGAAGCGAATCCAAGCGCTCGAACTGCAAGTGGGAGAACTCACGCGCAAAAATGCCGAGCCATGCGATTCGTGATTGCCAGGTATGACTAGTAAAGCGATTCAAAAATGGCTTGCGTCGTAGCAACCCCGGTTTCGGGAGGGGCGGGTTTGAAACCCGACCCTACAGCGGTTATCGACTAGTCTAATGTGTAAAGGTAATTGCGAAACGGTCTACTAGACGCAGGCTTTTCTATCCGTCTCCGAAATATGAAGCGCCTCATCCAAATCCAGCTGTAACCGGACAGGTCCTCTCTGGCCGTTGGCGAATCTTTTGTGCAGCCCGTACTCAGTGTCGGGATTTGACCACGATGTAGCAATAGCTGCATGTCCCTTGGGAAATTCCGCAAGCTCCACATCGATGAAATCCTTGGGCGCAAGTGCGGCGGGCGGATCCACGAGATCGTCCTTGGCTGCGTAGCAGATCTGGAACTTTATCCCCTTCTCCCGAATGTAGTCAAAGTTCAATGTGCGGCCGAACAGCTTGAACGGGAGATCTCCTTGGGCAGAAATGGGAATGGTGTACGAGTCGAAGCTCATTTGCGTTATGGCAAGGGGCAAGTCTGTCCTGCCGTACACGAGCCAGTGATTGATCGCTGCGGCTGTTTTTCCCACGCCCGGAATGCCCCGCGCAAGCATGGTTTCAAAGAGACAAATGTCTCGGTAGTACGTAAACAGGGGCGCTTCACGTCCGATACTCTTGAGCTTGTAGACCCAGCTCATCACCTCGCCGTCCACGATTTCGTTGCCGGACGCAGTCGGCTTTGTCGCGTAATGCAAATCGCGGAAACGCGGGGCAATGTGCTCCAAATATTCCACGAGTCCTTTGCTACGGGTTCCGTCAATGGGAGCGACGCAGGTGATCAAGGCATCCACGAGCCCGTCGAGCATACCGGACAGGAGTCCGGCAAGGACGATGAAGCCACCCTGACAGAAACCGTTCAAAGTTACTGGCTTGCCGTGCTTCTCTTTCAGGAATCTACAAAAATCGGCCGTATCTCTTGCGTCGTTCTCGCCGGTCATGATCTGGACTGCGTCGTTGTCGTGAATATTCTTGATGATTCGCAAATACGTGGGAATCCCCTCATTCGCGAACGCATGGACGTAGCTCTTCTTTTCGGAAGGAAGAAACGTCAGGATTCCAGGCCCGAGGACGTACGGGTGGGCCACGAGGATCGGCTTGACTTCCGGCCGTGTCGCCACCCCCTTTTCGGTGGGCAGGACCTGATAGAGTTCCATCCTGGGGGTTTCTGCCACCTTCACGTATCCGCCGCTCTCGGGATGAAAGCCGAATTCCGATCCGACCGCCCATATCGCGTCCGGATAGCGGACAACGAGCCGGTCGAGAACCTCCGCCTTTTCGGCCATGAGTTCGTCCACAGTCTCACCGGCACTTCCCGTCAGCGTGTCGAATAAGCTCCTGACGAAGAGCCGGTATTGTCTCACGTGATAATCGGTCATCTGGGAACAGGAACTTTTCAAACCCGCCTGACCGATTTGAACGTTGAATCGCAGCAACGCGAGGTAATCCCTGAAATTCACATCAGGAGAAAGTTTCGGTAGCTTTTGCTGTTCCTCTTCCCAGAACGCATTGCTCGCCCGTAAGAATGGCACCACGAAATCCAGACAGTATCTGCTGAGTCCGTTGAAGTGGAGCAAAGAAGCCCGCGCGGCGTCGTTCCACGCGGAGAAGATCCTCGA
>DATHCX010000080.1:0-64129 GCA_035319325.1 Desulfomonilaceae bacterium | reverse complement strand
CCGGCGGAATAGGATGCATTCTTAATATTGCTTTTCGTAAGTTCGGTGCCGGATTTCATGACCAAGCGAGATTGCTTCGTCGCTGCGCTCCTCGCAATGACAGGGCCGAGCAGTGTCATTGCGAGCGAAGCGAAGCAATCTGCTCCAAACAAAATGTGCGATCTGATTTAAGAAAACCTCTACTTAGTGTTCTATAGCATAAATACGTTGACGTATTTTATTACTTGAACGCGAAATAAATGTGCGATAAGTCGTCACCTCCAAAAGGAGGAACGCGAAATGCCGCGCATTAGCCCCTTCATTATAGTGCTTTCTGCGAATGAGGAACGGATTCTTGTTGAAAGATCCAGACAATACACATCCTCTTATTGCGAAGTTGTCCGCGCCAAGATCGTTCTCTTGGCCGCTACCGGCCTGGAGAACGAGCAGATTGCACAACGGCTGGATACCTCTCGCCAACTCGTCGCGAAGTGGAGAAAACGTTTCTTTCATGAACGCTTGGACGGCCTTGAGGATCAACCCAGGGGCGGGCGACCGCGCTCTTTTTCCCCCTGAGAGCATTGTGGAAATCAAGGCTCTGGCCTGCGAGCTTCCCGTGAAATTGGGGCTGCCGTTTTCTCGTCTGAGTTACGCCGACATCGCCTGGGAGGCAATGCTTCGCGGTATTGTTATTTCCATAAGTGTCAAGACGATTTGGCGTTATCTCCACAGTGACGCTATCAAGCCGTGGATGCATCGGAGCTGGCTTTTTCCACGAGATCCCCTCTTCGGAGAGAAGGCATCCCGTGTGCTCGATCTGTATTTCAGATTGTTTCTTGGAATACCTTTGGGGCCTGACGATTACGTGATAAGCGCTGACGAAAAGACCAGCATTCAAGCTCGTCACAGGAAGTTTATCGGCGCGGCTCCCACGCTTGGGCGGCCAAGACGAGTGGAGTTCGAATATGAAAGAAAAGGCGCTCTGGCCTACATTTGCGCCTGGGATGTTCACAGAGCGCAGCTCTTCGGAATCTGCAGCGACAGAACGGGTATCGAGTCCTTCCACGAGTTGGTGGACTTGGTTATGCGGCAAGAGCCCTATGGTTCGGCAAAGCGTGTCTTCTGGATCACGGATAATGGATCTTCTCATCGAGGCGAATCCTCAGTAAAACGGCTTTCCGAGTGGTATCCTAACGCTATACAAATCCATACTCCGGTGCACGCCAGCTGGCTAAACCAAGTTGAGATATTCTTTTCGATATTGCAGCGCAAGGTCCTGACACCCAATGACTTTCCAGACCTAGAAAGCCTTGAAAAGACCATCTTTGAGTTTCAAACTCTGTACAACCTCATCGCCAAGCCATTCAAATGGAAATATACCAAAGACGACCTGAAGAAGACTCTTGAAAGAATCCAGGCCCAGACGGAAATCATGAACCAAGTCCGACTGGCCGCCTGAGCAAATAATACGTAACAGGATTTGTGCCACGGAGCACTTAGCAAATGTCTCCGATACCTGTACATGGGAGGCGAGTCAGCCACAAGGCCGCCCGCGAAAACGAGAGTCAAGAGTCGGTGTTCGAAGCAGAATTCATCAGCGCCTGGACGGTCCATCACTGCTTTGTTCACCATATATCCATGTTTGGGTGAAGGAAACCGCTCCAGCCATGTGCCATTTTATCTTGCGATTCAGGCTATTTCGGAGGCAACCTGCCAGAAAACCGTGCCCCGGTCTACATGTCTCCTCCCTCCTGTCCTGCTTGCAGAGTGTTCGATGAGGTTTCTTCAGAACACCCGTTCGTCGCGATTGCGAATTGCCGGCCGGTGCGACCATGCCGGACGGCTCTGCGCCGCCAAACAGGGGAATCACAACATGCAGCGGTTGTGACATATGGAATCCACGGAATATTTCCCAGTGGCTGAAATTTAAGACAAGAAGGACCCGGAGCGGGCTTGGAAATCTTGTTTGCATTTTCCTTGTGCTTTCGAGGGGTCGAAGAAACACAATAATCATACACCTTCCAAAAAATAACATTGGTGAACCGCGTTTGTAAAGAGTGTCCCCCCCAATCTTACTTTTTTGAAAGCGCATGCCTATTTATAGGATTGGCATCGGTGCGATGGTACGGTATCGTTCCATAGTGCTGCGCATTAGGAATGCGTCTTGCACCAGGTGTTCCCTTCGCTTCGGACGGCCTGCCTTACTACGCTGCGAGGACAACCTGGCTGATTGCGGACGGAAAGCACCATTTTCAATGCGCAGTAGTATAGCGACGGTCAGAGCCACCCGGTAATGGCCGACAATAGTGTGCGAGAGGGAGGAGAGTATGATCACGGCACTCGTTCAGTTCAAGCTGCCGCAGCCTGTAACGCGAGAGAAAGCGCAGGAAGTCTTTTTAACCACGGCGCCCAAGTACAGAGGTGTCCAAGGCCTCATTCGCAAGTATTATCTTCTCTCCGAGGACGGCAAAACCGGTGGAGGCGTTTACTTGTGGAGATCTCGTGAAGATGCCGAACTCGTCTACACGGATGATTGGAAGAAATTCATCGCGGAAAAGTATGGAGCGGAACCGACTGTCAGCTATTTTGCCACCCCGGTGGTCGTTGACAATTTGATTGGTGAAATCATTACGGACGGGTGACACTCGTGATTCTGCCCCCGGCCGCGTTCTGGTGGCGGAATTCATGGCCCCGAAGATTCTGTTCATCTATCCGCGGGCACGTGGATCTCGGCACGACTGTCTCTTGGTTCGCTTCGAGCACGGAAATGCGGTCTGGCACGACCGGATCTTGAGACACGGGCACCTCCGACCCGCGACCTCCAGCTTCGCGAGCGCACGAGGACTCCCTGGAAATAACCGAACAGAGATTCCTGTAATCAGGGTCTCATGCCAATGCGTTTTCAAATACGTGAAATCGGGTAGGAACTTCTTGTAAGACGTTCCCCCCCGAACCCCACCTCAAGAAGTTAGTACAGGTTTTCTTAAATCAGGTCGCACAATTTTGTCGAAGCAGATTGCTTCGCTTCGCTTCGCTCGCAATGACCCTGCCCGGGCCTGTCATTGCGGGGAGCGCAGCGACGAAGCAATCTCTCTTGGTCATGAAGTCCGGCACCG
This sequence comes from Desulfomonilaceae bacterium, assembly GCA_035319325.1. Lineage (GTDB taxonomy): Bacteria > Desulfobacterota > Desulfomonilia > Desulfomonilales > Desulfomonilaceae > DATHCX01. Next base: position 61,034 of record DATHCX010000080.1, on the reverse strand, counting down.
AACTTACGAAAAGCAATACTTAGCACTCGCCTGCATCTGCATTTCCGATGAGGAAATGCAGATGCAGGCGCATGATAGAAGTTTCTTGGAGGGGGTTTGGGCGAAACACTCTTTACAAAGAGTGTACCCCCAATCTTACTTTTTTAAAAGCGCATTCGTATAACCTATCATAATGCTTGCGCCTTTCTGCCGTCCTGAGCCGCGCCTTAATCTCCTCTTTTGAAACATGATCACGAGCCCTGCTTGCGCATTTCACATCGCGTCGCCTCCTGAGTACAGAGGGCATAACATAGAACGCGAAGTGACGCGAAATAAAATCATATAAGTGAACGCGAATTAATAGGAATCGATGATCGCTCATCACCTCGCGTCATATCTCGCGGTTCCCTTAAATGTGAAAGGTTAAGCGACAGGCGCCCAGGGAGCTGCTTCAAGAAGCTGTTCGCCGGTTGTTTGCTGAGCGCATCCGGTAGATAGTTGCGACAGCTCCGGCGTTCCCTGATGGCAGTGCGTAGCTCCCCAGGCTGCTCCTTCCATACGTTGAGACCCAGATCCGGCACCTTCGCCGTGCTCAGGAAGAAAATCCCCCCCGCCATGCTTCAAATCGCGTGGTTCCCGGACAACCCCCTCGTATTACAAAGGTTTGGCCAAGATTTGCCTGACTCGCACCTCAAGAAAACGGTCGGACGGATGAGCCTGGACGATGGCAACAGTGTCGGCACCTTTTCCGGTGCCGGCAACAGCGACTATGTCTTCCCCTTCCGGCACCAGGCCTGCGTCGCAGGCTTCCACGACGATCTCAACGCACACCTTTATACCCTGTCCGAGCAGTCTCAACGTTTGAGCGACAATATAGCCCGGATAGACACCCTGATGCTTTTTCATGAAGGATGCCTCGATCCCTCGACTCAGAATGGTTCCAGTGAAAATCTTGACGCCAAGCCGCGTCAGCTCTTGCCTCGCTTCATCAGGGCATTCATCCAAATTTGGTCCCGCATAACCGACGTTATGGGTGACCGCCACCATATTCAAGGCTTTCCCCCTGAAGTTCTTGGCGAACAACAACGCGGTTTCGCCGGCAGTCGTGGCCACGACGAGATGAGAGAAACCCTCATCCACCAGCCCGGAGACTATTTCTAAACACCGAGTGGTGTTTTCTCTACCAGGCCTCTCGAAGTATTCAACCTGTCTGATCATGGTACCTCCTCAAATGAATGTTCAAATCACTGAACTCGTTAGCCGGCTTATGGTAACTCTCGCCAGGATTCTCTATTTTCCGGATTTTGGTAAGCCAACTGATAGTCTGTTTGAAAGTTCCGGGTCCTAAAGGTCTTGTCGAATTTCGGCTGGTGTTGTGTCCCGCAAATAGCTTTCAAATCACCGGCTTGGTCGGCACGCGAATCAGTGTCATTGCGAGGAGCGACGCGACGAAGCAATCTCCAGCCCTTATTCTGCAACTACGCGAGATTGCTTCGCTTCGCTCGCAATGACAATACCGGCTTCCCTTGCTCGATGACAGCTTCGGAAGAGGCTCAGATGGCCGGTTTCGCGAGTTACTTGTGGGACAGCACACTAGTTCCGTATGTAACGCCGTGCAGAGCTTCCCCGGCTGCGTCACCGACGCAGACCCCAGTCTTGGGGTGCGAATCTCCGTTTCGCGGCGCCGCAAGGGGGCAGACCAGTCGTCCGGTAAGTCTGTGTACCTTGGTTGACGGCTCTACAGCGATCTCCCCTCCGCAGGATCATACACGTTACCACAATTGCCGCAAACCTTTGTGGGCAAGTCCCATACTACCATATCGTACATGACTTACCCGTTAGGACAGAATTGATGGCAATACCCGATCATTCTCAGGTGGATGGGCACGATTATCCGGGTTATGTCAGTGAAGTACATCAAGTTGGCAAATTTGTCCTTGTGATCCCAGCCTGACGGCATTCTCCTGTACGTTTCCTCAAACTGAATGCATTGTCGTGCAAGCTGTTCGAGGGGAGCTGCCGGAACGTTTGCCTCGCGAGCTTTGTCGACGAGGCGTTTTGTCAACCGTTCGTAACGCTCTTCCCTGTCCTGCCGAGAAAGCTCGTCCAATGTCGCTGTCTTCCATGTTTGAAAGATGAATTCGTCGATCTCGGGGGACAGCGTATCAGAACACTCGCACCCGTACACATGAAAGGGCAAGAGAAGAATCAATACACATGCCTGCATAAATTTTGTCATGGACTTGCGCGTCCTGCCGGGTTCCTGAAGATTGAGATCTGCCATGTGCTCTGTGGGTTCCCATTCGCTGTTGACTTTGGTTGGGCCTCCTTGACACATTCCTTTGCAGCACGGCCAAATGCGTGAGCAGCTCCTCGATCCATTTCGACAAGGAGATCTCCGCCAGGTGGCGACTATACATAGACTTTACCTCCGACCAGACATGTGGCACATAATTCACAGCCATCGGGCCAAAGGCAGGGCCTGACGGTTAGAAGTAGGAGTGCGACATGAAGTATCTGATGAATTACGGGCGAACCGGATTGGATTTGGAGTTGCCCGACTCCTGGAACGTTACGGTGATTGATAAGAAACCGATGCCGATCCTGCCTGACCCGGCCGCAGCGATGGTCGACGCGCTTAGCCGGCCGGTAGGCTCAAAGACACTCGTTGAAAAGGCTACACGAGGCTCCCGCGCGTGCATTCTCATTTGTGATGTGACTCGCCCCGTTCCTAACGGATTCGTCCTTCGCACAGTGATTAGAGAGTTGTTGCAGGCGGGTCTGGACGCGGAAAACATCACGGTGATGGTGGCCACCGGTTTGCATCGTCCCAACGAGGGGGCAGAACTGCGAGAGGTCGTGGGGGACGACTGGGTGCTCGAAACAGTGAGAGTGGTCAATCACTTCGCTCGCAATGATGAAGACCACGTGTACCTGGGCGTCACTTCCAGAGGAACGCCCATCAAGCTCGACCGGAGATTTGTGGAAGCGGATTTGCGCCTGGTTACCGGCCTGGTGGAACCCCATTTCATGGCCGGTTATTCGGGGGGACGAAAGCTGATCGCCCCTGGGGTGGCCCACGCAGACACCATCACCCGTCTTCACACGGCAACGTTCCTGGAATCACCGCGGGCTGCTAACTGCATTCTGGACGGCAATCCGCTACACGAAGAGCAGCTGGAAATCGTCAAGCTGATCGGAGGAGCTTTGGCTGTCAATACAGTCATTAATGAATTTCGGCAAACATGCTTTGTGAACTTCGGAGATGTTATCGAGAGCCATGTGGCGGCAGTAGACTTTATGAAGAATTATGCCGAGATAGCCGTGCCGAGACGCTTTAGGACGATTATTACAAGCTCGGCCGGCTATCCTCTTGACAAGACCTATTACCAGACGGTCAAGGGGATGGTAGGCCCAATGGACGTGCTTGAGCCGGGTGGAGACCTTTTCATCGTCTCCGAGTGCTCTGAGGGTATGGGTTCGCCGGATTACGTGCGAGCACAACAAAGACTGGTTTCGGTTGGAAGCCGCAAATTTCTCGAAGAATTGTGGCCAAAAACAAACGCAGCTGTTGATGAATGGCAGACCGAGATGCAGCTCAAACCAATGCGGATAGGGACCATTCGCTTATATACCCAAGGCCTGGAGCAACAAGACTTGGGCTTGACGGGCGTCGAGACTTTCACGAACTTGGACCGATTCAACGAAGCCATACGCCGGAGCGTCGACCAATCTGATGATGGCGTTGTGGCAGTGATCCCTGAAGGTCCGTACGTGGTCCCGCTGTTTCGGAAAAGATAGGGTAAAAAAAGCAACGAATCGACCGCTCCAAGGGCCAGAAAGCCGGCAAGGCGAACACGCGAAAGGGAAACAAGAAGATGTTGCTCCTGGTGCAATACCGGTGTTGACCTGCCGCCAGGAGATGTGCTAACGGATAACTTCCGAAAGAGAATCCTATCAGCTATATTGCTGCGCATTGGAAACGGTGCTTTCCGTCCGCAGTCAGGTTGTCCTCGCAGCGAAGTAAGGCATGCCGTCCGCAGCGAAGGGGACACCTGGCTGGTAGACGCATTCCTAATGCACAGCAGTATAGAAATTTGGCACAGCGCAAGGAAGACTGTCGGCTGACCGGCAGCGGAACCGGGAATCCGCAAGAAGACGCGCCCGTCGCCGTTGTTTGATAGAAAGGACGTCATGACAAATGCCGGCCGATCATGCATCCGGCTGCACCCTGACGACAGCGTAGTAGTGGCGTTGAACGCGCTGAGCCGCGGAGAGCGGCTTCCCCATGAGAACGTGGTCCTTCTCGACGACATCCCTGCCGGCCACAAGGCGGCCGTGCACCCGATCGCAGCCGGCGCCGCCGTTATCAAATACGGCCAAATTATCGGATTTGCATCCGCCGACATCGAGCCCGGCCGGCATGTTCACACCCACAACGTGACCCTGCACGATTTCAGCCGTGACTATGCCTATTGCCAGGGCGTCCGGCCTACTCAGTACGTGGCGAACAGCGCCCGGCGCACCTTTGAGGGATTCCTGCGACCGGACGACTCGGTCGGCATCCGCAACTATGTGGGCATCATCTCCACGGTAACCTGTTCATTGAGTACGGCACACCTGATTGCCCGGCGTTTCGGCCCCGATGTGATGGCCCGCTATCCCAACGCGGACGGAGTAGTAGCTCTTGGGGCCAACAGCGGCTGCTGCATGACCCCCGGCGGCGATGCCATAACGTATCTGCAGCGCTCGCTGGCGGCATACGCCAGGCACCCCAACTTCGCCGGCGTGTTGATTCTGGGGCTGGGCTGTGAACAGAATCTGGTGCAATGCTTGCTGTCCGCGACCGGATTTCCCCCCGACGAACAGGTGCTCTCCATGGTCATTCAGGATGAGGGTGGCACCAATGCTGCTGTGGAAAAGGGGTTCGCCGCAGTCAGCATGCTTTTGGAGCGTACAGACAAGGTACGGCGCCGCACCTTTCCTGCCAGCCGCCTCAAGCTGGGGCTGGAGTGCGGCGGATCCGACGGGTACTCGGGGATCACCGCTAATCCGGCACTGGGAGCTGCTGCGGACTTGCTGGTGTGCAACGGGGGAACAGCCGTGCTCAGCGAGACTCCTGAGATCTACGGAGCGGAACACCTGCTGACGCGCCGCGCAGTTCATCGCGAGGTGGGGGAAAAGCTTGTTGGCCGCATCCGCTGGTGGGAAGAGTACATGGCACGCAACGGCGGCCAGCTCAACAACAATCCCACACCAGGCAATAAAGCTGGGGGCATTACGACAATCCTGGAGAAATCCCTGGGAGCGACCACTAAAGGCGGCAACACGAACCTGGTGGACGTGGTCGGCTTTGCCGAGCCCGTGAATGGTCCCGGACTCGTGTTCATGGACACGCCCGGTTTCGACCCCGTGTCAGTCACCGGCCTGATCGCCGGCGGTGTGCATCTCATTGCCTTCACCACCGGACGAGGGACTGTCATGGGCTCAGTCCCTGCCCCCACGCTCAAGCTCGCTTCAAACAGCGCTTTATACCGCCGGATGCAGACTGACATGGACATGGACTGCGGGAAGATCCTGGATGGAGGGCTGAGCATCGAGGAAATGGGAGCACAGATTTTCGACCGCATCTTGGAAATTGCTTCCGGCAGAAAGACGAAGAGCGAAAGGGCGGGCCAGGGACAGTGGGAGTTTCATCCCTGGTACATTGGTGCCGTAGTGTGAGAAACCGGTAAACAGAGGGGCAGGCCGATATGTGCTTGGGATATCATAATCATTCACGAACCGGGCATTTAACCGGCTTTCATGATGACGTATGGCTGGCGCCGGGAGAGGCTCCCGGTACCGGGCGGGACCAAACCTTCAATTCATGAGCGGTCGCGCTGCAGCGTGGCGGCTCCGGAACTCGAGGAGAGAACATGAAAATGAGAAGGGTTGCAGTGGTATTGGCAGTTTGTGCCATAGCCGTGGCGCTGGGTGTCAGTCAGGCCCCAGCCCAGCAGAAGGTCATCAAGATTGGCGCTCTTTACCCGCTCACGGGCAACCTGGCCGCCACCGGCATGGATTGCAAGCGTGGTGCGGACCTGGCAGTCGAGATCATCAACGGCAAGTTCGACCTGAACCTTCCTTTCGCTAAAGACGAGGGCATCCCCAATCTGGGCGGAGCCAAGATCGAGATCATTTACGCGGACACCAAGGGCGAGCCCAAGAATGGGCTGGCAGAGGCCGAACGCTTGATCACCCAGGAGAAGGTTGTGGCTTTGATTGGCGCCTACCAGAGTGCGGTTACCAAGACAGCCAGTCAGGCGGCGGAGAGGTTAAAGGTGCCATACGTCTGCTCTGACTCGTCCTCGCCCACCTTGACCGAGCGCGACTTCAAGTACTTCTTCCGCGTGTCGCCCCACGACGGGACAATGGCCCGAAACCAGTTCGAGTTTTTGAAGGACCTGGAAACCAAGCTCGGCAAGAAGATCAAGACCGTCGCGATTGTCTATGAAAACACCGAGTTTGGCGCCAACGTGGCCAAGATGCAGCAAAAATACGCTAAAGAGTTCGGATATGAGGTGGTGGCCGACCTTGCCTATCCGGCGAACGCCAGCGACGTGACGAGCGAGGTGGGCAAGATCATGTCGGCTAAGCCGGACGTGGTGATGCACGCCGCGTACATCACCGATGCCATTCTCTTCACAAAGACATTCAAGGAGATGAATCTGGTGCCTCAGGGCTTCTTGACCATGGCGGGCTACGTCGAGTCCGACTACCTGCCCACGGTCAAGGCAGACGGTAATTATTTCCTCGTGCGCTCCACGTTCGCCCTCGATCTTGCCAAGAAGAAACCCATGGTGGGGCAGGTCGCCGACCTCTATCAGAAGAAGTACAATATTCCCATGGGTGAGAACACCGCTCGAAGCTTCTCGGCACCCTTCGTTCTGGCCGACGCTTTCAACCGTGCCAAATCCACGGACCCTGAGGCTGTCGTGAAAGCCCTTCTGGAAACGAACATTCCCGGCGACCAGATCATCAATCCCTGGAAGGGCATACAGTTCGATCCCAAATCCCACCAGAATATCTATGCATCGGCCATGCTGGTACAGATCCAGGATCAGGCCTATTACACGGTCTGGCCCTTCGATGCCGCCAGCCGCGATGTGGTGTGGCCGTTTCCGCCCTGGAAGGACCGCAAGTAAGGGAGTGCTCGGCCCAAACCCGGTCTGCAGCTGGAGGCTGCCGGCCTCCAGCTGCAGATGGCTCGGAGTGTTCACACATGGAACAACTGTTGCAACAGCTGGTCAACGGCTTGCTGATCGGTCTGGTTTATTCCCTGTTGGCCATCGGCCTGACCTTGATCTGGGGTGTCATGAACGTGCTCAACTTCGCGCACGGCGAATTCCTCATGATCGGCATGTTTAGTTCATACTGGCTGTACACACTGGCCGGTGTTGACCCTCTTTTTTCGGTACCCGTCAACGCGGTAGCTCTTTTCTTGCTGGGCATGTTTATCTACCGGTTTATCATCAGCAAGGTGATGCATGGACCTGCCCTGGCCCAATTGGTGGTGACCTTCGGCATCAGCATCTTCCTTGCTAATTCAGCGGCCCTTATTTGGACTCCCAACTTTAGATCCATCGAGCACACTCTGTTATCAGGCACTTGGGACATATCCGGACTCAAACTCAGCATCCCCAAGTTTATTACCTCGATCGGCAGCGTCGTCACCTCTTTCGGGGTCTTCTGGTTCCTGCGAAATACCCGTACCGGCAAGGCCATCCTCGCAGTGGAAATGGATCGTGAAGCGGCCGTTATTATGGGCATCAACACCGAGCGCATTAACTCGCTTTCATTCGGTATCGGCTCGGCCCTCGTGGGCGTGGCCGGAGCGTTGCTCGCGACCCATTACTATATTTATCCTTTCGTAGGAGGCACCTTCGGACTGACGTGCTTCTGCATAGTGGCCCTGGGTGGATTCGGCAGCATCGAGGGGGCCTTTATTGCTGGAATCCTGGTGGGGGTAGTCCAGACACTGGGCGGATATCTGTTTAACCCTGCGTACAAGCTAGCCATCGTTTTCGCCATGTATCTGATCACTGTCTGGATCAGACCGCAAGGGCTAAGGGGGTGGTAGGAATGCACACCGTAACCGGTAAGCAACTGGCCCTGGGCGGAGCCGTGCTGGCGCTGCTGATCGTTTTACCGCTGGTAGTAGCTTCACCCTTCGGCCAGCATGTCATGATCCTCACCTTCATGTTTGCCATGTGTGGGGTGGCCTGGAACATGATGGGCGGCTATGCGGGGATGTTCTCCTTCGGGCAGGTGGCCTTTTTCGGGATTGGTGCATACACCTCTTCCTACCTGCTGTTGACCTTCAATGTGAGTCCATGGATCGGTCTGGTGGCGGGAGGCATCCTTGCTTCGCTCTTGGCCGCAGCCATCGGGTATCCCTGCTCCAATCTGCGAGGTCACTACTTCGCCATTGCCAGCATCGCCTTTGGCGAGATTATTCGCATCGTCTTCAACAACTGGCAAACGGTTGGTGCGGCAGAAGGGCTCACCATCCCCATGATGAAGGAATCGCTGGCCAATTTCATGTTTCATACCTCCAAGCTGCCTTACTATTACATTATGCTGGCCTTTCTGCTACTGGCCGTGGCGGTTTGCTATTGGGTATCCACATCGAAAATGGGGTACTACCTAAGGGCTATCAAGGAGAGCCATGACATCGCCCAGGTGTTGGGGGTCAACGTGGTCCGCTACCGCCTGTACGCCATCATGATCAGCGCCTTCCTCACTGCGATGGCTGGGACCTTTTACGCCCAATACATTCTCTACATCGACCCGGAGAGCGTGATGATCCTGCCCATTTCCGTCCAGATCGTGCTGGTGGCCATGCTGGGAGGAGCGAACACCGTGCTGGGACCTGTGGTAGGCGCGGCCATCCTGATCACGCTCTCCGAATACTCCAGGGCCTGGCTGGGCTACAAGGGCACGGGGGTGGACATGATTGTCTATGGCACCCTGATCACCATCATCTCCATGTACCTGCCTAATGGGGTATGGGGCTCCATGCTCAGCTTGACGGGGAGAGCCAAATGAGCGCTTCGTTGCTACTGGATGTCCAGGGCGTCAGCAAGTACTTCGGTGGTGTGCGGGCCAATGAAGACGTGTCTTTCCACGTGAACCGGGGGGAAATTGTCAGTATTATCGGGCCCAACGGTGCAGGCAAGAGCACGCTCTTCAGCTGCGTCACCGGATTCCACCGTCTGGACAAGGGCCGGTTCTTCTTCAAGGGCCAGAACATTACGAACCAGAAACCGCACATCATCGCTAAGCTCGGCATCGTGCGCACATTTCAGATCGTGCAGGTCATCAGCGACATGACGGTGCTGGATAATGTCATGACCGGCGCTTTTCTGCGGTACACCGCTGTGCCCGATGTGCGCCGAAAGGCCGAGGAGGTCCTCAGCTTCACGGCGCTGATCGAGAAGCGAAACCACAACTCGCTTGAACTGAGCATTTCCGACAAGAAAAGACTGGAAGTGTCCATGGCTCTGGCCATGGAGCCCGAACTTCTCATGCTGGACGAGTCCATGGCCGGACTCACGCCAGTGGAACTGCGAGAGATGATCCAGCTGATCCGCAGAATGCGCGCGAACGGTTTAACTGTGGTAGTAGTGGAGCATGTCATGGAGGCGGTGATGGAACTTTCCGACAGGGTGATCGTGCTTAACTCCGGCTGCAAGATCTTTGAGGGCTCACCAAAGGAAGTAGTGGCAAACCCTGAGGTCATCCGAGCCTACTTGGGAGACGGGTACAATGCTGTCCGTCAGTAATGTATCGGTGGGTTACAGGGGACTTCTGGCCATTCAGGACGTCTCGTTCCAGGTCAAGAAGGGCGAGGTTGTTTCGTTGATCGGGTCCAACGGTGCGGGGAAGACCACCATGCTCAAGACCATCCTGGGCCTGCTCAAACCGATGAAAGGCGAAATCCGCCTGAACGATCAGGTGATTTCCGGCCGGCCGGCCTATGATGTCGTCAAAATGAAGATCTCTTTGGTGCCTGAAGGGAGGCGGCTTTTTCCGCGGCTGTCGGTTCAGGACAATCTGGTGCTTGGGGCTTACACCGTGGACTCAAAGGAGCAGATTGCGGAAAGCCTGGAGACGGTCTTGCGTCTTTTCCCGTGGGTCAAGGAGCGCGCCGACCAGCGTGCCGGTACGCTCTCCGGCGGCGAACAGCAGCAGGTGGCCATCGCCCGTGGCCTCATGTCCAGCCCCGATTTACTCATGATGGATGAACCATCCCTGGGGGTCATGCCGAAACTGGTCACCGAAATCTTCCGCACCGTCGAGCGCATCACCAGCGAAGGCGTCACCGTGCTCCTGGTGGAGCAGAACGTGTTTCAAGCCCTAAAGGTTTGCCACCGAGCCTACGTCCTGCAGACGGGCCGCATCGTTATGGAAGGCACGGGGAGCGAGTTATCCCAATCCGACCTTGTGCGCAAGGCCTACCTGGGAATGTAGCTGCAGAAATTGTTTGCCCGGCAACGAGAGGAAATATCGAACGCCCCCGAAATGATAAGATAGTCTCATAATCCAGATTGCAGTATTATTGTACAGTGCTCGTGTGATAACCCGCTCACGAACGGGAGGGAAACGCAATGCCCAGAGACATACCGATAAGCAACGGAAAGCTCCTCGTATGCTTCGACAGTTCGTACGGAATCCGGGACTTGTACTTCCCCCACGTCGGACAAGAAAACCACTTGGGCGGCGGACTCTCACGGTTCGGCGTGTGGGTGGACGGGAAATTCTCCTGGATTGGCCAAGGTTGGGCTATCTCACTAAATTATGTTCCAGACACCCTTGTCACGGATGTGTCGCTGTACAACGCTGAACTTGGCCTGCTCCTTTCTTGTAACGATATAGTGGATTTTCATGAGAACGTTTTCATAAGAAGCGTTTCCGTACAAAACCTGGTCGCTGACAAAAGGGAGGTTCGCCTCTTCCTCACCAATGACTTCAGTATCTATGGCAACAATGTGGGAGACACTGCCGCGCTGGACCCTAAAACCGGCGGAATCGTCCATTACAAGGACGCGAGATATTTCCTTGCCAATGGCAACACGCAGCAATCGGATAGGCTCTTCGGTTTCGCTGTTGGCCAGAAGGGCATCGGCGGCCTGGAAGGGACATATCGTGATGCGGAAGACGGCATACTCTCCGGAAACCCAATTGCCCAGGGAGCGGTGGATTCAGTTATTTCCTTGAGCGTCGAAGTGGAGGGCAACTCCAGTGCAAAGGCCTTTTTTTGGCTCGCCGCAGGTCAGACCTGGGACGAGGTGCGAGTAATAGACGCTACTGTCCGTGAAAAATGCCCTGACACCATGATAGTGCGAACGTCGGATTACTGGCGGTTGTGGATTCACAAGCAGAATCCGCGTCTGGAACTGTTGCCGGAAAAGATCTCGAAACTGTATCTCCGGAGTCTGCTTGTTTTGAGGACGCAAATCGATTGGGCAGGCGGTATAGTCGCAGCGAACGACTCGGACGTGATCCGATTCAATCGGGACACGTATTCGTACGTCTGGCCCAGAGACGGCGCTATGGTTGCCAATGCGCTTGATCAGGCCGGATATTCCTCCCTGTCCAAGAATTTTTACGTGTTCGTAGCGGGTCTCCTCGAGAAAGGGGGATATCTCCTTCACAAATATAACCCGGACGGGACCTTGGCATCCTCGTGGCATCCCTGGCTGGCCAACGGTCAGCCCCAGCTGCCCATACAGGAGGACGAGACAGCGCTTGTGATCTGGGCGTTGTGGCACCATTTCGTTCACCATCGTGATGTTGAATTCGTCAAACCCTTCTACAAAGGTCTAATAAAGAGAGCCGCTGACTTCATGTGCGAATACAGGGACAACGAGACTGGACTTCCGGCCCCCTCATACGACTTGTGGGAAGAGCGCAGAGGCATTCTCAGCTTCACTGTCGCAACCGTGTTCGCGGGGCTTACTGCTGCATCGCTCTTCTGCACTGTGTTCGGCGAAACCGAAATGGCCGACCGCTACCGCGGGGTTGCAGCGGAAATTCGCGACGGTGCTTCCAAATACCTCTGGCGAGATGACCTGAACCGATTTTGCAGGATGATGTATCGAGACTCAAAGGGTGAGATCCAATTTGACGTCACACGGGACTCAAGCCTTTGGGGACTGTTCGCGTTCGGACTGTACGCTCCGCATGATCCCAAGGTAGTAGCTACAATGACGGATCTGAGACAGAATTTATGGCTTAAAACAACCGTGGGAGGGATGGCGCGGTACGAAAACGACCATTACTACCGGGTTGACAGCAACGTGCCGGGTAATCCGTGGTTCATATGTACTCTTTGGCTGGCTGACTTTCTGGCTGAGACTGCCCAGGACGAAGCCGAGGTCAAAGAGGCCCTCGATATCATGAGCTGGACAGCCGACCACGCCCTTCCATCCGGTGTGCTTGCCGAACAAGTAGAGCCGTTCACGGGAGCACCCTTGTCCGTGTCTCCTCTTACATGGAGCCACGCCACATTTGTTTCAACGACGCAACGGATTTTGAGGCGACTGGAAAAGATCAAAATCTGTCCCCAGTGCGGTTCAACCCTGACTGAAGGGCCGAGAGAAGACTGGATTACGAAATTGTACGCCCATGCTTGCGAATCGATTCACGGCATGTGTAGAATATAAGAGCGATGAAAATGGAAGAACATGGTGAAAATGGCCCGTTCTGCATGGGATGTTGGGACAAGCCTCGTTGGGAATCACAGAGGCCGGCGGAGGCCCCGAGTTCGAGGCATATGTGATTCTCCCTGGCTTGTCTCAGAATTTGAACAGCGCTGGTGTTCCGTCCCCCAAAGAACTTACCTAACCGGCCATCCGTACCTCTCCCGAAGTTTTCATTGAGCAGTGGAGCCCGCCTTTGTCATTGCGAGCGCAGCGAAGCAATCTCGCGTAGTTGCAGTATATGGGCTGGAGATTGCTTCGTAGCGTCGCTTCTTGCAATGACACTGTTTCGCGTGCTGGCCAGATCAGAGGTTTGAAAGCTATTTGCGCGACACCATACTAACATCCAGTTTTCGTTTTCAGTCTGTCCCTGATCACTTGCCTCAGGAACTTCACGGAAGGCACATTGCGGAGTCTCCCGGACTCATCCTCGAACATTCTTCAAGAAAAACCGGATAGATTGGAAGGTAATATGTCCTGACCGTCTACAAGCACGGAAGGGGACCCTCTGAGGCCAAGTTCTTCCGCCTCTGATTCGGTTACTCTGGAGAAAGAAACCTCGGCTTTCGCATTCTCCAGCCGGAGAGCGGCGTCGATGCTGTTCTGCAAGGCTTGCTGTGAACCGCAATCTTGTGCCAAGTAGCAGTCGATTCTGATAATCTCTTTTCGCATGAACAGATCCCCACCTCAGGCGCAAACCTCCAGGACCTAACTTTGATGTCTCTCGGGACCGTGTGACCTGCCTAATGCGGCGATGCCCGGCAACTCAGGCTACAGTCATTCGTGACACAGACGACTTTCCTTCTCTCGTTCTTTCGACTGAAAGCAGGCAGAATCCTCAAAGATACAGGCATCGGTGGCTTTCACAGGAGCGGTGACAAGGCTGCGCCGAGACGTTCCCGCTGTTCGTCCGTAGTTAGCTCTCCCAACAGGCCCTGGAAACGAACATGCTCCACTCCGGAAAAGATGTACTGCCATCTGTAGGCTTTAAGCAGACCGGCGTTGAGCTGTTCAATTTCACTGGCATTAAAGGAAGGGTTGCAAACCTTGAGAAAGTACTCAACATCGAAATTGCGCTGGGCCTGCAGCAGGTCATCCACCGAGGATACGAGTTCAATCACTTCTCCAACCGCTGCGTCGCGTTCGCTCTGAGTCAACTTAGCATCCTCGCGAGGCCACTCAAGAGCGTCCATCACTGCGTGGTGAGCTTCTTCCTTCCAGTGAAAGAGAAAAACGTCTTTGAACAATTGGTCAAGATTTTCATCCGGCTCGATACTCTGCTTGTAGTGTTCCTGGGTGAAGAGCTCGATTTCATAGATCAACGCCATTACCGCCCAAGTGGACTTTGACAAGATAGCTCCGGCCACTGCGTTCGGGTCGTGAGGAAAGTGATAGCCCTCGGGCATACCTTCGGCTATCAGGATTTCCAGTCTTCTGAATAGCTCCTGATGCTTCAACTCCTCATCACAAAACCGGACAAGCGCTTCGAGCGCTATCTGATCCCCCAACCAATGGTCCCGAGAGATCTCGAGAATCTTGGCTGTTATGAAGCGCTCGACAAATCCGAACATGCTGCAATACGTCCGTCCCTGAATCTGGCTGAGGACTCTCACGTGATCGTCTGAGAGAAACGGCAATTGAGCGAGTTTGGTTATGCCGTCAGGAAGAAACTTCTTAGAAAAATCGAATACTCGTCCCCGAATGACATCTTTGTCAATGTCCCACCGAATCCTCTTTGATCCTTCGATGCATTTGGTATATCGCTCCGTGTCCACGTGGTATCCCGATCCTTCCATATTTCGGACCTCCCATTTCTCCAGCATTAGGCTGAATCTCTATCGTCAATCTCCGTGGGGTTTCCTACATCTCCTCGATGCCTATATCTTTCTTGATGGGACTGATACGGATTCGCTTCTCTATGGGTAACTCGATTCTGGGCACAGGCTGGGGGCACTCCTTCGCTGTTGACGACGCAGAGCCGTCTCATCACTTCGCTCAGGAGAGCCCACAGCCCTGAAATCTCATAAATCTTGTGGCGAATGCGTATGAATTATCATCACCTCCGTGCCAATAACGGTGGTCTCAACAGTAATGTGATATCCTCGCGACGACAGGCCGGTTCCTTTCTTGGCTCCGTTCAGAGCGTCGCTGCATCGAAAGCTCGGGGATTTTGAGCCAAGAGCAGTGGTAGCCCCGCTACTCAACAATTTCTTCACAACTTATGCTGCCACTCCCGCCGGCCACCTGAGCTGGAGGTTCGTAGTTAACCCCATTTCTTTCCAAGCTCTGCAAGCCCAGCTTTACCCAGGTCTTCCGGGGACATAGCAATACGAAACTCACAATCTGCGTGAAAGTGCAAAAAGAAGGGCTCAGCAAACGATGGCACTCGAGAGGGTTCGGCAATGTCGACAATTGCCACAGCCCCACGCATCCCATTCTGTTCGGTAAAGTAAATTGCTTCAGGTTTGATCTCTTCGAGAATCCTGGAGATGATCTGCCCCGCCTTTCCGGCCTTAACGAGACTGTTGAAAGGTTCATGCGGAATTCGAATGTTCATGAGCATTCTCATTTCGACCTCCTCCTATCCGGCTATTCTTGCGAACTGATACACCTTAGACCCATTTAAAAATACGGCAAAAGCCTAAATCATGGCTTTCTCTTCGTGTCGAGAACTGACGTGCCCGGAAATCGGTCCTCCCCTGAAGTGACGGAAAGATGCCTGGAGGATTCAAACCGGTCCGAGAAAATAGAACCCATAAAGGATCGTCCGTATTGTGGCATCCACACATCACCGATCTTCGCTTGAACAGCAATAGGCCCGAGGCAAATGGCAATCTCATGACGCCGTATGCGGGAAACCTCTCCTCGGCCCTCTGAAGAAGCTCAGGGCTCACTTCAATGGATTCCACGACTGATTTTGGACTGAACATCCTTCACCCTCCCGGGACCAAGGCAGCAATTATCGGCTGGTCAATTAATGGTCCGTTGGGGGTGCTCTGCACTGTAACTCTTTCCACGCGATTACATGCGAGCATTGCAATCATTAGACCACATTGGTCGGCTACGGTTCCTAGACGATCTCAGGAAATTTCGGAGTGGGAAACAGGTGAGATTGGGGGGACCTCTTTGTAAAGCGGAATTATTCACTTGAGACAGAATGTGACAGTCATTGCGAGGGCGTAAGCCAGCGGCAATCTCCCGACCGTTCAGAACAGATTGCTTCGTCGTTTCACTCCTCGCAATTGACATGATTGGATCGTTCGAATGTGGGCGAGAGTAATGAACGAATCCGACAGAATTTTCGAGAACTGGTATAAAGAATCTTTTTTGCGATGAATCCTCCGTTTCGAAGACCCCAGCTTACCCCTGGACACAAAATCGCGGAAGATCGCCCTCAGGTGCCTTATAACCTTTTCTTCTACTTATCATTGAATGGTCACGATGTCTTGGCGTTACCTTTCTCAGCCAATTCTCTTTGGTACGCTTTCCAGCCAGGACACCACCCGGTGTGCCATCGCCAAATCCGGGCAAGTAACGAATTTGGCTTTCGCTCCGCATAGTTCCGAAACCTGCATCTTTCACATTTGGATTTCATCGTCATGTGCTCCTCCATGATGCTCAGTTCCCAATCTATTTGGCATCCGTATCCTAACTTCTGTTTAGATGGATTGCAAATAAACCCGCTCCTTTTATGGTAATGCGTTTCCCGCGCCAGAGGAGTGCTCGTCGGCTCCATGGCAGTGCCTCGATTTCTCTGCTTCCTCCATGTCTGCGTGAGGATTTTCTTGCAAATTCCTGTATCTAGGGAAATCCGTGTACCCAACAGCGTCAAACGAATACCAAACCTTCATCTCCGCCGGCGGATTCAAGGGCCAACCATGCTCGAAACGTTCCACCAGGTCGGGATTGCTGAGAAAAGGTCGTCCAAACGCGATCAGGTCTGCGTGGCCCCTCTGAATTGCTGCCTCCGCGGTTTCTTGCGTGTAACCGCAGTTCCCCATGAGCCGCCCCGTGTAAACCTCCCGGAATTCCGCCAGCGTCATGGGCTCCCCGAGATTATGGAACCCAAATGCCAGGCCGTCTACCACATGAAGGTACCCGAGGTTATAACGGTCGAGCTGTCTCACAACATGCAGAAACGTCTCACGATAATCCGGTGAGCCCATGTCATTGAAACTGCCGTTCGGCGCCAGATGCACGCCGACTCGCATGGAGGGCCAGACAGTGAGCACGGCGTTCACAATTTCATCCAAAAACCGGTAGCGGTTTTCCGCACTGCCGCCATAGCGGTCGTTTCGATGATTTGTCTTGGATTGCAAGAACTGATCAATGAGGTATCCGTTCGCGGAGTGCAATTCCACCCCGTCAAACCCTGCGGCTTTCGCACGTTGGGCCGCACTCCGATAATCTTCCACGATGGCCGGGATTTCGTCCGTTTCCAGGGCTCGCGGCGCTTCGTACGGCTGCTTGCCTATAGGCGTGAAACTATAGTCGCCATTAATCTTTATGGCCGAGGGCGCTACCGGAAGATCGCCGTTCTCGTGAAAAGCGGTGTGGGACGCACGTCCGCAATGCCAAAGCTGTAGAAACATCGGTGTTCCCTCGCGGTGAACCGTATCCACCACGTGCTTCCAGGCTTCGGCCTGCTCGTCCGAATAGATTCCCGGACTGTTCAGCCAGCCAATACCCTGTTTCGAGACGACCGTGGCCTCGCTAATGATCAAGCCGGCGGAACTTCTTTGAGCATAATACTCGGCCATCAAGTTATTGGGTAGTCGCCGCTCCCCTGCCCGTGACCGCGTCAGCGGCGACATGACGATCCTATTTTTTAATGAGAGTCCATGTAAATCATATGGAGTGAATAAGGAGCCATTCTTGACAATTGTAACCATGTTTTTCCCCAACCAGCATAATTATGCGGCGGTCTTGCCATTTCTTGTATGTTGACGCCAGTGGGAGGCCGGGGAGCCTCCGTATCAGTTGCCAAAAACGCGGCACAGGCAAAACCGTCGCAATTTTGCTGAAAAAGCCTGTATTTTCTTGTTCCTGAACATAATTCACGGTATGCCTCCGGTCAAGGGCTGGTGTATACTCAGCCTCAGGCCCTGAGGTTCATCTGTCAAGCTTCACTTCCACAGGTACGGGATTGGCCACCGAGTTGAACACTGGTGAGTACTTCTGGGCCACTTGGATCAATTCCTCCTTCTGCGCCTCAGAGACATCTGCGTCTATTTTGAAGTATACTCGTATATTTTCGTATCCTACCTTGACATCGGGCGACAGACCGAGGAAACCTCTAAGATCCAGATCACCCTCCAGTCTTGATTCCACTCCTCGTACGATGATCCCTTGTGCAGCCGCATGGTAGATAAGTGAGCTGGTCAAGCACCCTACCAAGCCGGTGAGGAAGTATTCCACGGGATTAGGTCCCTTATCCAAGCCAAGCAAGACCTGATGCTCATCTGCGTCTAACTCGAAGGTCGTCTCGTGCCGGTGGTCTTCACCTGCCCCGTAAAAATCAGTGATGGTCGTATGGTTGTGTCCCCCGTCAATCCATCTGTTCTTGGCGCGAAACTTAAATTTTGCGATGGATGGATTCTCCTTTATCGCATCTATGGTCGCAAACAACTGACTAACGTCAACTCCGTTTACTATTTCTCTTTTTACCGCTGCCTGTGTTGCCATTTTCATCCTCCAATTCTGAGAGGCTCTTGTGCATGTGGCACAATTGGTTGTTCGCAAGACGGCTACCCTGACCGGCTAACTACCAATTGGAAGGGTACGCCGAACCTCTGACATGTACACGGACATACCGCCGGCACTTTGCAAGAAAATAGTACCGCCTTAATTTCGAGGCAAGGCTTTCAAATTGTCAGCTGAATTTTACGATGCGTCGGTCCATCGTGCGGAAGCAGGGTCGATCGCGCACCAGCGTCGTTGCCGGAACCGTGCGCTATCATATGCCCTTGCAATCACAAGTTTTGTTTTTTAGGCTTTGGGGTTTTGGTCTTTTCGGATTTGGTGAATATTCTTATGATGTAGTCAAGAGACCGGGAGCTCAAGGAGTTGCTGAACAATGGACTTGAAAATTACTCGGTACGCCTTGGCTTGGATAGCTGGTTTTACAATTTTTCTGTTGCGCTCCGGGAAACTGTTCCGCGATTAAAAGGGGGAACCACTCCCATGAAAACCATTTACTACGACAACCATGGCTCCAGAAATCAGCTGGGATTTCGGGGTGGTGGATCTGCCTGGTGGGTTCGTCCTCAACCCGATAGACCCTGGGACGAGCATTTCGCGGAGTTCGACGTCTCGGAACAACTCTATTGGGCGTTGTTTCGCCTGCGAATTATTGAGGATTTTTGCGGACTGTCTCATGATGGATTGTTGGGAGCATATGAAGAGGGTATTCTACGGTCGTCAACACTTGGGAATGCGTCTGAACTTCTGAACCGGAGAGCACAGAATCTTTCCCCACGGACTTTTGAGTGGGACTGTTCCAAACAATTGAGCCCAGACAAGATTGAGTACAAGATACTCGTGGACGCCGAGGCACTGAAACAAGAACTTATGGCACTGGCAGACTTTTTGGACGCAGCTGCATCCCGCGGGTTTGACGTGCAGCTATGGCTTTGACTGACAAGGTTCTCATCGACCCGACATGTACATGGAGCAATCCGCGGCGAGAGATGGTTGGCAAATTCTTACTGCAGCTGAGAAAGTTCCGGCCGATTCGTCCAGCCGATCTGAGGGGTTCCCGAAGGAGTTTGACGGCTCTGCCTTGCCGTAAGTGTGGGAACCCCTGAGGTGCCCACTCAAACGGACAATTTTTTGGCAACCGCTATGTCTGTTTCGAAAGGAGGAAAAAACACATGAAGCGGACTCGCATACCCAAAGCCGGCCTACCGTTATTGTTGCTAACGTGCCTGGCGTCACTTCTGTTTGGAAGTTTTCCCGCCTCCGCGGAGCCCACGTCGGCGATCAGCGATATGAATCGAGCGTTTATCCAACTTGCTGACGAGGTGACTCCTGCCGTAGTGTTGATTAATGTCGTCCGCGGCAAAGCGAGGACGTACGGATCCGGATTTATCATATCGCCGGATGGGTTGATCATGACAAACTCTCACGTGATAGCAGACGCGAACGACATCGAGGTCACCGTTTTCGGCAGCCAGCAAGGTCACGCAGCAAGGCTTGTGGGCCTGGATCGTGACACCGATGTCGGTCTGATCAAACTTACAGAAAATAGGATGCCCTTTCTCAAGCTTGGCGATTCGTCAAAAGTCCGCGCGGGCGAGATCGTGTTCACAGTTGGAAACCCACTGGGAGTTTACTCATGGAGCGCCACGTTCGGCATGGTCAGTGCAACGGGACGAACAAATGTCGGGCTTACGCAGGATACTGATATGATCCAGACAAACGCACTCATGAATCCGGGAAACTCCGGCGGACCGCTGGTCAACATTCGGGGTGAGGTAATAGGCATTACCACTGGAAATCGTCGTGACGCTTCTGGCATCAGCTGGGTTGTTCCCATCGACTCGGCCAAGCTGGTGATGGAGGAACTCCTCAAGAACGGCAAAGTCGACCGGGGCTACCTCGGTATCAACGGGTTTCAGAACTTGGGAAGATTGGAAGCCATAGCTTACGGACTGCCGAACAATAAAGGCGTTCTCGTGACATCGGTGATGACCCGAAGTCCTGCCCACAAGGCAGGGATTAAGCGGGGTGACGTCATTCTTTCGTATAACGAAAAGATTGTGGAAGACTCCAATCATTTCAAAATCCTGGTGGGCGAGGCCAGGCCTGGCAACACAGTTCGGTTATCGATATTCAGGAATGGCAAAGTGCTTGGGACTAACGTGACCTTTGACTAGTCCGGTGTTTAACAAATAGCCATTAAATCAATGACTTAGCCAGCACGAGAATCGGTGCCCGTCCGGGAAGCAGCCGGTGATCGTGTTAGCGTCCGTCCATTGAATTTTGGTTTTTGACATGGCACATTATCCTTGGATTTATTTTTGTTCGTGGGTGGACAAAGACCGTACTGCGGCCTCCATGGAGTTTACTTCTGAATCCTTTTCCTGGCTTTGTGCAGCGCACTTGGGATATCCTGTGTAAGGAATGGATGTAGAACGTTCCAGGCCAGAATAATCGGGCGGGTGTGATGTGGGCTTCAGGAAAGGACAGCACGCACATTGTGGAACTGCCGAAAAAGCGCGACGCCAAGCAATAAGATGCTCCGAACGACAGCCGGTCATGATTCAAAGCCTTGTCGATTTCGGGTACGATTGCGCGGGATTCCAGCACCTGACCACCTTACTCTGTTAATTCGAGACGCGACTTCTGTCACGGGAGGAACAGCTTGCTCCCCAATACTTTGAAAGTGCTTATCATAGGGCCTCTAGAAACCCTGGAAGAAAGCCGAGATACTCTAAATTCGCTTGCCATGATCGGCTACCATATTGGCGTCTTGGGTGCTGTCGCCATGGGGGCCGGCAAATCACCGGGCCAGCCGGATCGGTCTTCCCAAGAACATTTATTGGAGGAAGTGAGAAACCGCGTCAAGGCAGACGGTCCCGACATTATTATCCTCACTGTTGATGACGAAGAACTGCGAGCACGTATCATGGGCCTCATGCAGCCTCAGATGAGGCTTCTCGATCCTTTCGTGCTGAACATTGTCCAGTGCCTCAAGGACGTGTCGCGTCAGCTGGCGTCAGCCAATATAAGGCTTCAGACCGTTGAACTGATGAAAGAAGTGCTCATGTCGGGGCCTGAGACAAGCATTATGGTCGTGGATGAGGATCTGAAAATTGTAGAGATAAACAACGCCATCCTCGACAGGACGAAACTGTCTCACGAGGTTTGCATCGGCAGAACATGCCATTGGGTGATAAAAAAGGAAATGAAACCCTGCTCCAGCAGAGGAGAAAAGTGCGCAGTGCAAGAGGTTATGCAAAAAGGGCGCTCGGTTCACACGGTGAGGGAAGAGCGACGCAAGGACGGCTCCATCAGATATTTTACCATAAGTTCGTATCCGTTGCCGAAGGATGAACACGGCAAGGCTCACGTCATGATTGTTTGGAAAGATGTCTCCCAACAGATGAGACCGGTGCTGAAACGACAGGCGCAGAGTATTCGGGAGAGTTTTACCCATACGCTCCAACAGGACAAGATGACTGCTCTCGGAAAACTGGCTTCAGCTGCCGCACACGAAATTAACAACCCCATTCAAGGAATCCTGGCGTTCGCCAAACTCATGAGGGAATCTTTCGACAAGGAATCGTTGAATCAAGAGGAGATGGAGCGCTTCCGCTCCTATCTGGACCTGATAGCCGTCGAATCCCAGCGATGCGGGAAGATCGTTCAGGGCCTTCTTTCATTTTCCCGCAAGAAAGATCTCAAGAAATCTGCGGTGGATCTCACCGCGCTTTTCGAAGATATAGCCTTGCTCATGGCCAATCGAATGAAGCTTCAGGGAATAACTTTGCACGTCGCGAAACCCGCGATCACACCTCCCGTTTACTGCGACGGAGACCAGATAAAGCAAGCGCTGCTGAACATTATTCTCAACTCCGTGGAGGCCATGCCGGAAGGCGGAGTTATAACGGTGTCAATCGTTCCGCATCCGGACGGAAAGAGCCTGATAATAAGAATGGGCGACACCGGGCCGGGAATCCCAAAGAATGTTCAGAGCAAGCTGTTCGAGCCGTTTTTTACCACCAAGGAAAACGGGAAAGGCACGGGTCTGGGTCTGAGCGTGGTGTACGGAATCATGTGGCAGCACGGCGCTACCATTGATGTGCAGAGTACGGAGGGAGAAGGCGCCACCGTTGTCGTCACACTCCCCATTTATTCGGAAGCGACTCCATAATATTCTTGAGGAGACCGGTTACGACCGGATGCGGCATAAGAAATGCGGTAGGGCTTCATGTCAGGGATCATGCGGGCTGCCTGGGAGAACCTTTTGCAGCATGTTGCCTCCCGGAATTCCCCCTCCGGGAAACGGCTTCCCAGGAATCAGCCCTGTCTGTGGAGCTCTTCTGCACCGAATAACCTCCTTGTACGAATGCGCTTTCAAAAAAGTAAGATTGGGGGGACACTCTTTGTACAGAGTGTCCCGCCCAAACCCCCTCCCAAAAACTTCAATCATGCACCGGCACCTGCATTTCCTCAGCGGAAATGCAGGTGCCGGCGAGTGCTAGAAGTGCTTGAGGTGGGGTTCGGCAAGGAACGTCTTACAAGAAGTTCCTCCCCGATTTCAAGTACTTGAAATCGCATTTCTATGAATCGCATACGCTAGGTGTCTCCCCTGCTGACTAGCGGCGCCCTCTTGCTTTGGTCATCTTCTCCACGATGCAAAACATCATCGGGATGAGAAAGATGGCTATCCCGGTTGCTGCGAACATACCGCCAATGACAGCCGAGCCCATCGCCTGTCGGGCAATTGCGCCGGCTCCGCTGGCAATGGCCAAGGGAACACAACCAAGGATAAACGCCAAGGAGGTCATCAGGATCGGACGGAGTCTGAGCCGCGCTCCGGAAAGCGCCGCGTCCGCCAGCTCTTTACCCCCATCGTACTCGTCTTTTGCAAATTCAACGATCAGTATAGCGTTTTTCGCGGCAAGTCCAATGAGGACTATCAACCCGATCTGAGCATAAATGTTGAAAACCATTTCTCTGCCTAGAAGTGCCGCAAACGCACCGAAAAGGGCTATTGGCGTACTGAGCAGAACACTGAAGGGCAGCGACCAACTCTCGTAAAGGGCCGCGAGTATGAGGAAGACAAACAGCAGCGAGAGTGCAAATATTGCAGCGGGCGAGATGCCCTGCCGAGCCAATTGTTCCTGATAAGACATGCCCAGATAATCGTAGCCCATGTCTGGAGGCATGGTTTCTCTGAACACGTCCTCCATGGCTTTCATAGCCTGCAGGGTGCTGTAGCCCGGCGCGGCCGTGGCATTTATCTGGGCCGACCGGTACTCGTTGTAGCGCATGGTGAATTCGGGGCCTAAACGTCGCTCAGTCCGAGTCACTGCCGCAAGCGGCACGGGCTGGCCGTTAGAGTTCCGCACGTAAAACTGGCCCAACTGCTTGACGTCCCTCCGGTAATCCCCTTCCGCCTCTACATAAACCTGCCACTGTCTGCCGAACCGGTTGAAATAGTTTACGAATTTTCCGCCCATAAACGCCTGCAGCGTTCCATAAACCTCACTCAGATCCACACCTTCACTCAACACCTTGTCGCGATCCACATCAACAAAATACTGAGGTACGGCCGGCAGAAGAGTAGTAAATACTCGCGCAAGCTCCGGCCGCTTCTGCGCGGCTGCGATGAACTTCCGGGTATTCTTCGCCAGGAACTCGATGTCCTTGCCGGCTCGGTCTTCAAGAATGAAGGTCACGCCGCCAGCTGTGCCAACTCCCTGAATTGCAGGTGGGGAAAAGGCCACTGCTCTTCCCTGCGGCACTTGGCTAAATTCGCGATTCAGGTGTTCTATGATGGCTGCCGCCTTCTCGTCGGGACGTTGCCTTTCGGACCAGTTCTTGAGTCTGATCCAGAAAAAGCCGCTATAGGTGTTTCGCACAAAGCTCAGGAGACTGAAACCGATGACTGAAGTACAGTTTTCCACACCTGGCGTGTTCATGATGATCTGCTCCACCCGCTTGCCTGCTTCCGAGGTACGTTGAAGGGACGCAGCATCGGGCAGTTGAATCACAGCGTATACGTATCCTTGATCCTCTTCGGGCAGAAAGCCGCCCGGTATCCTCTTGCTCAGGAAACCTGTCCCGATAGTCATGACGGCAAGGATTGCAAAACCAATCACCGCCTTTCGGATGATGCTTCTGGACACCTTGACATATCCATTAGTTGCACGTCCGAACCATTCGTTGAATAGGTTGTAAAACCGAGCTAACGGACCCCTCGTCTGCATTTTGGGGCGAAGAAGGATTGAGCAAAGGGCAGGGCTCAGTGTCAGGGCGTTGAAAGCCGAAAGAAGCACCGAGATTGCGATGGTGACGGCAAATTGACTGTAAAGCCTGCCGGTAATGCCCGGGATGAATACCGTTGGGAGAAACACCGCTGCCAGAACGAGGGCGATTGCAGCAACCGGGGCGGCAACTTCTTCCATTGCCTTAATCGCCGACTCCGTTGGTGAGATTCCCTCGTCAATGTGGCGTTGAACCGCCTCGACGACCACTATGGCGTCATCTACTACGAGCCCGATTGCGACTACCATACCCATGAGTGCGATCGGATTTATGGAGAAGCCTAGAACGGGAAAAAAAGCGAAGGTACCGATGAGCGACACAGGCACAGCGATAATAGGGATAAGTGTGGCCCTCCAGCCTTGGAGGAAGATGAACACTACGATGGTAACGAGGAACATGGCAATGAATAACGTCAGGACAATCTCTTTTATCCCTTCGGTAATGGACAGGGTGGTATCGAGGACTATTCCATAATCGAGGTCGGCAGGAAACGAGTCCTTGAGTTTGGCCATCGCCCCCTTGGCACCGTTCGCTGCTTCAATGGCGTTCGTCCCTGGAAGTTGAAAAATCGCTAAGATTGCCGCAGGCTTGCCGTTGAGACGCCCTTGAATGCTGTAGTCCTGGGCACCCAGTTCGAGGCGGGCAACGTCTCTTAGACGCACGATGGAGCCGTCAGGATTAGCGCGCAGCACGATGTCGCCGAACTGTTCAGGGGTCACGAGTCGCCCCTGGGCCCGGATAGCATAAGTGAACTCTTGGCCGGGAGGAACAGGCTCGCTCCCTACCTGGCCGGCAGGGTTTACCGTGTTCTGTTTCTGTAGGGCGTCGACGATTTCAGGGACTGTAATATTGAGCTTGGCTAACTGCTCCGGACGCACCCAGCAGCGCATGGCGTACTGCCCGGCGCCGAAGACAGTGACGCTGGCGATCCCCCTTACCCGAGTCAATTGGTCAACGATGTTGATGTACGCGTAATTCGCAAGGAACGTTGCGTCATGAGTTCCTTTTGGCGCGTAGAGAGCAAGGAGCATGAGAGGTGTGGTAAGCGACTTTTGGACCGTTACCCCGAAGTTTCGCACGTCTACGGGGAATTGGCTTTCTGCCTGGGATTCTCGGAGTTGGGCCAGTATCTGATCCGTGTTGGGGTCTGTTTTTACGTCAAAATTAACAGTCAACCGCATCAAGCCGTTGTTGGGGTTAAGGGAATACATGTAATTCATGTTGTCTACACCACTCATCTGCTGCTCGAGCGGCGTGGCTACAGACTGTTCGATGGTCAAGGCGTCGGCCCCCACGTACGTAGCCTGCACGAGGATTTCCGGAGGGATGATGTTGGGATACTGAGCAACCGGCAGGCCAGTAATTACGACCAGGCCGACGATTACCGTTATGATGGCGATCACCATCGCAACGACAGGGCGTCTGATAAAGAAGCGGTACATGACATTTATCTCCCCGCTGTCGCAGGCGGGTGTTCAGGCTTCGGGGAGGCTTCAGGAGCAGCCGCGTTCGAGGCCGGGGCAAAGGGCTTCGGATTTACGAGCATTCCCTGCTTGACCTGCTCGATCCCTTCAGCTACGACTCGTTCGCCAGGTTTGAGGCCATCTTCAATTTCCCAGAGGGAACCATAACGTCCGCCGGGCTTCACATTCCGGATATCCACCTTGTTTTCGGTGCCCACCACGGCTACCTGGTAGCCACCCTGAAGTTCGTTCACGGCCCGCTGTGGTACAAGCAGCGCTCCCCTTTTGGTGGCGATGAAAACATGGACCCTGACGAACTGACCAGGACGAAGGAAGTCGGCCGGATTCGGAAAAAGCGCTTCAACCTGTATGGTCCCTGTCCTCACGTCTACGTGCCGTCCAATTGCGTAGAATTTCCCTTTATAAGGATAGCCAGATCCGTCCGCCAATATCAGTTCCATCCGCAGCTTTCTCGCTTGTTCAAGACCAGTAGTAAATTCTGACGAGTATCGTCGCATAAAATCGATGTAAGCTTGCTCGTTGACAGCGAATTTCACCTTTATCGGATTGATCGTCGAAACGGTCGCCAGTTCTCCGCCCTGAACGGCGGGCCCAACAAGGTCACCTACTTGGGCTTTGGCAATCCCGGCCACACCATCGATGGGCGAAGTGATTTTCGTGAAACCGAGGTCGAGCTCCGCTTTCTCTACCGCAGCCTTGGCCGAGAGCACTTGCCCCTCGGCTGCTTGATCCGCGGCGACGTAAGAATCCAGGCTTTGCTTGCTTATCGCACCTTGCTCGAAAAGGGGTTTTTGCCGGAGGAGGTTAGCATGGGCGTCCCTATACCGAGCCTGCATCTGGACAAGGGTACCCTTCGCTTGGTCCAGAATGGCCTGGAAGGGACGCGGATCGATTTCGAAGAGCACCTCGCCCGTCTTGATGAGGTCTCCTTCTTTGTAATCCTGTTTGATCAGGTAGCCCGTGACCTGCGCCCGGATGGTAGCATTCACCAGGCCGATTGTCGTCCCAACCCACTCGTGCACGATGGGGACATCCTTCTCGACTACCTTCGCGACCTCGACTACCGGCGGCCGCAGTGTCACAGCCGGTTCTTCCTTGCCGCACGCGGAAAGGAAGAGGAGCGTAGTACAAACAAGAACCCGAAGAGCACAGCGCATTGTGACAACTCCGAATATTTCTGGGCGCTGCATATTTCGCACCCTCCCAATATGGTGGTTCACCGTGGCCGACGATTTACCCCCTTAAGAAACTGGGTCGGCGCCAGAAAAAAAAGCGCCGCCTTCCAGTAACTGTTCCCGTGTTTGATTGTCTTGCGTAACCAGAAATCACCGCAATTTCCCGTCGTTCCGTGCTAATTGATGACTCCACACCTTGCGGGCCTAAAATTTTATACACGTGGCCGCTTCCTCAATTGAGCCCTTCAAATTGAAGATGCACTGGCGTGAGAAAGGGTTCCAGTAGAGTAGCTAAAGATTCTGGTGCTGCACAGGGAACGAGGCTTAACCCTCCATATGAAGTAGTTGAGGCCGAGGAAGCGTTGGCACTGTATCACGCCTGTGTTCCCAGTTTCGTGCGTATGACCGTCAGGCAGAGAGTGATGCCAATTCGGACTCCAAGGCCGCAAGGAGAGACCCATAATCAGGGTGGCCATCGTAGCGTGGTCCATTGATAAAAAAAAAAGGAGTACCGTTAACGCCGCTGCGGATACCGGTCTGGCGATCCCCCTTATACGCATTCGCCACAAGATTCTTAAGATTGCCGGGCTGGGGGCTCTCCTGAGCGAAGTGATGAGACGGCTCTGCGTCGTCCGCAGCGAAGGAGTGCCCCCAGCCTGTGCCCGGAATCGAGTTACCTGTAAAAAAGCGAATCCGTATTAATACGGTTCTCATACGGATTCGCTGTCAAAAAAGTAAGATTGGGGGGACCCTCATTGTAAAGAGTGTCCCGCCCAAACCCCCTCCCAGAAACTTCTATCATGCGCCGGAACCTGCATTTCCTCTGAGGAAATGCAGATGTCGACGAGTGCTAAAAGTTCTTGAGGTGGGGTTCCGGGAGGAGGTTCCACGTGCAGCACCTCCCCGGTCACCTGACGGGCTTCCGTCAGATAGACAATAGCGTCCACGATGTCTTTAGCACCGGAAATCTATCCCATCGGTTGCAGCGCTTCGAGAAAATCCTTCGAGTCCTCCTTGTGCATAGGCGTAGCGACGATTCCCGGGGCCACGGTGTTCACGCACCGTTACGGCCTCGGCTATGCTTCGACCGACGCGAGTCTATCTGACACATCGAACTCTCCCGGCTTGCTGATGTTTCGCGAATTCGCCACCACGTTCTACTCGCGATCCAGAAAAGCCCTCACAAGACCTGCTCCGATGCCCTGCGACCCGCCGGTCACGATCACTGTTTTCCCTGCAGTTGCCATATCTAAGCCTTTCTATTCGCCGAACGACTACTGCCCGAAGCCTGTGAGCGAAGTTGTTCAGGAAGGCCGCCAGACCTCACATGGTAAGGACGACGCGAAATTCTGCTTTCCCACTTATCATGCGAGCATAGGCTTCTGCGGCTTTCACGAGCGGGTACTTTTCAATCATCGGGCGGACTCCAGTCATCTCCGCGAAGCGTAGCGTGTCTTCAGAGTCAGTTGGGATCCCAGCCGCCCAGCCCTGGATTCGCTTCTTGCCCGTAATCAATTGAATAGGCGACACCTCGATTAGATCCATTGAGACTCCCACGACCAGTAACGTTCCACTGGCTCCCAGGCCGCCAACCAGTGCCGACATCGATTTTCCGCTTGGTGCGGTGGCAAGAATTACGCGCGCTCCGCCGAGCTTCTGTAGCTCGGCAGCGGCATCCGTGGCGGCGCTGTCGACATAGTGATGAGCGCCGAGTTTTTTTGCAAGCTCAGCGTTGCCCGCCCCGCGGCCTATTGCTGCGACTTGATAACCAAATTTGTTGGCAAACTGAATTCCCAAGTGGCCAAGCCCGCCAACCCCCTGGATGGCCACCAGATCGCTTGGCAGCGCACCGCTGTGACGGAGCGCATTGAATGTGGTAATTCCTGCGCACATCAGCGGCGCTGCTTCAGCGGCATCGAGCGATTCGGGCATATGGGCCAACGCTTCAACGGGTGCGACCATGAATTCCTGATAACCTCCGTCGTAGCTAATTCCGCAGATCTTTAGATTCGCACAGTTGACGAAATCCCCCCTTCTACATGCGGGACAAGTTCCGTCCTGGCCTCCATGCCAGCCAACGCCGACGCGATCGCCCTTCTTCCAGTCCCTCACATCGCCTCCGACTTCGTCGATCACGCCGGCCACTTCGTGCCCCGGTACACGAGGGTATGAGATACCTGGAAATGACCCTTCCTTGGTGATCACATCGCTGTGACACACCCCACATGCTTGAACGCGGATCCTAACGTGCCCCGGACCGGGCTCAGGGATTTCACGGTCAACGACTTCGAAGTCCGCTCCCGGCTTCGGTACTTGCACAGCTTTCATTTTTGCCATTTGCCGTCCTCCTTTTTCGTCGGATGCCGCTCGCAGGACTTCAGAGTACGAAACGGGTAAAAACAAAGTCGCGAGCTTGATGGCTTCGTGTAAGGGGAAGCAGGTGTTGTGCACCGACTCGTCGGCAGGCTTGACGTCGTCGAATTGAGCGAACCCCAGCCGCCCGTCGAGGCTTATTTTCTTGAGTCCTTGGCCATAAGCCGAGCCCCGTTCTTCGGGAGCCCGGCCACGAAAGATTGGGGACGGCCAAAGGCTTTGTTAAGCAATTTTCATCTTGCTTCTCCCCTAACTTGTTAACTGCCCTGAGCCATCGCGGTGTCAACGATCCATTCCAAAGGTCGCGGCTGAAAATTCAGTTCGCGTTTTGCCTTGGCATTGGATATGCCTCGCATCTGAGTCCCGTAGTAAACCGCATCCGCACCACTCGCTTTCAGAGCATCCTCAACCGATATCTGCGGCGGTGGTGGAGCATTCAGCCATTGAGCAAATGCAGGCAGCCATTCGCGCACCGCTAAAGGTTGATCGTTCGCAATCAGATAAATCCCGGGATTGCCTTGCTCTGCTGCTGCAACGGTGGCAATCGCCGCGTCCTCAATGTGTAACCACGACCAGACGCCTTCGCCATTACCGACGATCGGGAATTGTTGTTTTCGTACCTGTTGGGCAACATCGCCATCGGGGGTGAACCAGGTGCCCGGTCCATAGAAGAAGCCGTAACGCAGGGCGATCCCTTCAATGTTGGGACGTCCCAGTAAGCGATGCTCAAGCTCAGTTACTGTGCGGGCATCTGCTGAAACCGCAGGCGAGGCATCAAATGCTAGTGGCGTTTCTTCGTCTGCCAATCCAGGACCAGGAACCGCCCAGAACCCGATCGACTGTCTCAGGTAACGCCGCACACCTGCCGCTTGCGCAGCTGCCAGCACATTGGCACCCCCTTCTAAACGGATGCGGTTGTTGGAGGCAGCGGCGGCACTCATTGACTCACGGGTGTAGGTTCTGGGTAGGGCGGTGAGTTGTTCAATCACGATGTCCGGCTGAGCGCGCCTGACAGCCGCTTTGATCGCATCGGTATCAAATACATCGGCGATCGCGGGTTCTATGCCTTGTTCCACTAAAGCCTGGGCTTTTTCTGGAGAACGGGTCAGAGCAACTAGAGCGTGTCCCTTGGCAAGCAATTCAGCGATCAGCGGACGACCGATCGCTCCCGTCCCTCCTGCAACAAAAATCTTCATCTGTGAACCTCCTGTTGGAGCGTGGAACTATTGCTGATCTCTTCTTTTTTTGCCCTTCACCTCCCTAATGTAGCTCGTGCAACTCACTGGCGCTAGCTGAACGCGTTTGGTACTTCTTCATCGTCCGTCTGTGACCGCGCGGCGGTCATGAGCAGATTCTCGATCTTCGCGTCAAGATCCCTTGCCACCACAAGAGCTGCCTGACTCCCGTAGGGGGCGATGAGGCTCGCCATCGAGTCGTAGGAGAGGTGCACTCCATCAGAGCGCTCGTCGACAAGAATCGTTACCGGTGCATATGATGCCGCGTCGGGAACGCTCTTGGCCATCTCCTTCATGATGAGCGGATTCCCGACAACGAGGCGGAGGATCTTCGGCCCTTGCCGGCCTAGTTCCTTACGTAGAACTTCGCCGGCGTCAAAGCGGACGAACTCCATCAGATGAGAGGATCCGATCGCGCCTTGAACCACCTCTTCCAGATCGGCAACGGTCCTTGCTTCGGCGAGGGCGCTCTGGAATGCATTCATGTCTGGATGGCCAATGGAGGCCGTTAGCCTTTTTACGATCTCCTCGAAAGGTCTGGACGAGACGACGCTGACCCTCCGGACCCGGACCACTATTGTTGTCACTCTGGTGCGCTGATCCTCCGAGCGTCGTTGAGCGCCCGGCTTGGGATGCACAGAGCGTTCGTGATCGTGTGCGGTGGGGGTGCGGTCGATCAGGAGACCACTCTCATTGCAGTCTCCTTGGCTGGTGAGGACGGACATGATTACCCCCTCCTACGCAAAGGGTTCCAGTTTGGACAAGACTGTGGGGAGAAATTCCGCAACCGTCGGATGAATATGCATTGCATGCTGCACTACCGTATACGGCGCCTTCGCATACATGACGTCCAGCAAGACGTGGATCACTTCATCACCTCCGGTTCCGAAAATCGCAGCACCCAGAATGTGCTTTGTTTCCGCATCAACAGAGATTTTGATGAAACCGTGTGTCTCACCTTTCTCAACGGCCCGGCCTACTCGGCTCATCGGATGTTTCGCGGCGAGTGCAGCGCGCCCAGACTTCCGTATTTCGGCGTCCGTCAGGCCGCACCGGCCTAGCGGCGGATCTGTAAACAAAGCGTACGTCTGGATTCGGTCTGACACGCGGCGATGGCCCGAGTTGAAGAGATTGTCGGCGACTATCTCATAGTCGTTGTATGAAGTATGCGTAAATGCGCCGCGGCCGTTGCAGTCACCCAGGGCCCAGATGCCGGGCACGTTCGTTTGCAGTTGATCGTTAACGATGATGTAGCCGCGTTGGTCTGTCACAACCCCGGCCCGGTCGAGATCAAGGTCGTTCGTATTGGGAGTACGTCCGAGCGCCAGAAGAACATGAGTGCCTATTACTTCCGGCGGACCTTCGTCGCATTCAATACCGACGCCGATACCGCTATCGAGCTTCGCAAGTGATATACATTTCGCATTCGGCCGAATCCGTATTCCCTCAATCTCCAAAATTTCGCGCACGGCTTCGGAAACATCTTCATCTTCACGTCCAATCAGGCGCGGTCCCATCTCTACAATTGTGACTTCGCTCCCGAAGCGGCGATACATCTGACCGAATTCCAACCCAACATAACTTCCGCCGACAATGACGAGATGCTCCGGCAAAAAGTCCACATCCATCATCGATGAGTTTGTGAGAAATGGCACATCATGAATCCCCGGGATCGCGGGAACGGAGGCGCGCCCACCGACATTGATGAAGATTTTGTCGGCTTGTAGGATTTCATCGTTGACCACCACAGTGCGGGGCGAATGAAATCGGGCATGGCCCTGGAAGACCGTACAGTTTTTCAGTCCTCGCAACCATTCCTCTACGCCTTTGTTCGACAGTCCGGAAACTTCATCCTTGCGTGCCTTAATACGTTTCATATCGACGCGGACATCGCCATTGATGACAAAACCGTATTCGGCGCCTCTGCGAGCAACGTGGGCCGCGTATGCGCTTGCAATGAGCGTCTTGGTCGGTATGCATCCCGTGTTCACACAGGTGCCGCCAAACTTGTGGCGTTCAATAATGGCGACCGCCATGCCCGCGGCCGCAAGCCGCGCGGCCAAAGGCGGGCCTGCCTGGCCGGTCCCGATGATGATTGCATCGAAATGCTGCGACACTAGGCACCTCCTTGTAAGGAAGATCGTAGGCCGTCCTTGGCCAGCGCACCGATGCACTACTCACCGGCGCGCCGCCACCGGTGACGATCACGTCGCAGTGGTCTATTGTGGCAGATCTCCGCCAGCCTGCTCCGCAGCCATGTACGCGGCGTACCAGTCGGGCCAGTTCTCGTCGCGCTGTCCGATGCGCTTTTCGTGCTGTCCATGGGCGGCCTCCGCACGCCGAAGCGCACTCGCCAGATCGTTCGCCGATGCGAAGGCCGTCGTCGCGGAGTCGACACGACCGGGTAGCCGCGTCGTGACCTCCTGCAACAACCAGCCGTTGCCGTCCGGATCACGAAACGAGGCATACGAGCGATAGCTGCGATGATCGGGATCCGCACCGCCGACCCGGCGCCGCCCAAACAAGTAGGGCTCGTCCGTGCCCGCGTACACTTCGCCGGCATCGTGGAACACCTCGCTGATGTCGACTCCGCGACCGAGCAGTTCTTTGCGGGCGACCTCGATGTCCGAGACGATCAGGTACAGGCCCTGGGCGGAACCGGGCTCCGCCGCGGTGACGTTCTTGCCGAAGATGACAGAGCACCCGGAGCCGGGCGGCGTAAACTGGATCGCGCGCCAGTCGTCACCGTGGGCGAAATCGCCGTCGAGCCGCCACCCGAGCCTCCCGTAGAAGTCCTTCGCTCGGTCGACATCCGAGACGGGGATGACGACTACCTCGAGTTTCAGGTCGACTCTCGCGACGCTCGCGTCTCTGGCGTCTTCACTACGGATTCCATCCTGCAGATTTGCCATCTTCTTTCCTCCAATGCGTTCGCTACATCGAACGTCAGATCTGTTGAACGAGAGCGTCGACCTTTTATACCAATTCGTTTTCAACTACTTGAAATCGGGGAGGAACTTCTTGTAAGAAGTTCCTCCCCGCATCCCACCTCAAAAACTTTTAGCACTCGCCGGCATCTGCATTTCCGCTGAGGAAATGCAGATGCCGGCGCATGATAGAAGTTTCTGGGAGGGGGTGTGGTCGGGACACTCTTCACAAAGAGGGTCCCCCCAATCTTACTTCTTTGAAAGCGCATTCGTATCAATCGTGCTCGGCGCTGGCCGGCCGAGAGCCTTCACGGGTTACCATTTGCCGACGTGGGCACCACCGTCCACGTGCAGCACCTCCCCGGTCACCTGACGGGCTTCCGTCAGATAGACGATCGCGTCGACGATATCTTTCACATCGGAAATCTGTCCCATCGGTTGAAGCGTTTTGAGAAAATCCCTCGGGTCATCCTTATGCATAGGCGTATTGACAATACCCGGCGCGACGGCGTTCACGCGTATGCCATGCTTCGCGTATTCCATAGCCAGGCTCCGCGTGACGGCCTCAAGGCCGCCTTTCGTAATCATTGCAACCGCAGCGTTTATTCCGGCGATCGGGTGATCCACCATGGTCGACGTGATATTGACGATGCTTCCGCCGGTCTTCTGAGCCAACATCTGCTTGATTGCGAGCTGGGTGATGAAGAGAAAACCCTCGATGTTGACTGAAACAAGAGACCGCAAATCGTCGACCGTGTAATCCGTGAAGCGTTTCGAGAAATACATGCCGGCATTGTTGACGAGTGCGTCGATCGATCCGAATTTGCTCCTGGCAACTTCGGCGATGTTCGCTGCCGTTGCAGCTTCGGCGACGCTTCCATCGACCAACGCGAGGTTATCTGATACCTCGAACGCACCCGACGTGGTGATGTTTCGCGAATTCGCCACCACGTTGTAATCGCGATCCAAAAAAGCCCTCACAAGACCTGCTCCGATGCCTTGCGACCCGCCGGTCACGATGACTGTTTTTCGTGCATTTGTCATTTCTCAGCTTCTTTGCACACCGCTTGTCTACAATCACTCTTCAAGCAGGGTTTGGTGTCCTTCGATATGAACTCAGGCTGCCGGGCCCGGCATCTTCCGTTGCATCGTGGAAGATGACCAATTTAATAATGTCAGGTCCCTTGGCTGCAGCGCTTCTCTCCCAATTGCGCCCAGTCATCATTTTATGACTTAGATGCGTCGCCGATAAAAAAAGTTCTCAGACCTGAAACAAATTCCGGTCCAGGCGGCCCCGTCACTGACCTCTCCCCCAAAAACTGATCCGGTTTCTAAGTTAGTTATTCATGAATCGATCTACTAGGTTTTTCGTGGTGCCCGCCGAACTGGGCGCGCATGGCGGACAAAAGTTTGTCTGCATATTCTGCTTCCCCGCGCGAACTGAAGCGCGAGTAGAGAGCTGTGCTGAGAACCGGCACCGGTATCGCTTCATCGATCGCAGCCTTGATGGTCCATCGCCCTTCGCCCGAGTCAGATACACGGCCTGCAAACTGCGACAGGTTCGGATCATCGGTCATGGCCCTGGCTGTCAGGTCGAGCAGCCAGGAGGCTATTACGCTGCCTCGTCGCCACACTTCAGCAATGTCACGGAGATTGAGATCATACTGATAGTGTTCCGGGTCGCGCAAAGGAGTGGTCTCCGCGTCGACAGAGCGATCCTGTTTACCAATATTGGCGCCACGCAGTATGCCAAGCCCTTCAGCGTAAGCAGCCATGACACCGTACTCGATGCCGTTGTGGACCATCTTGACGAAATGTCCGGCACCGCTCGGGCCGCAATGGAGGTAACCGTGCTCGGCCGTTCCGCCAAGTTTATCGCGACCGGGGGTCCGCGGAATATCACCGGCACCGGGCGCCAACGTCTTGAAGATTGGGTCGAGGTATTTCACTGTTTCCGACTCGCCACCGATCATCAGACAGTAGCCTCGCTCCAGCCCCCAAACGCCCCCGCTGGTACCGCAATCCACATAGTGGATCCCCTTGGGAGCGAGCGTCTTGGCTCGGCGGATGTCGTCTATGTAATAGGAATTCCCTCCGTCGATGACTATATCGCCTCTCTGAAGCTTTCCGGCCGACTCGGCAATAGTCTGGTCCACCACGGCTGCAGGCACCATCAACCAGATGATCCTCGGGGCCTGGAGATTCTCCACCAAGTCCTCAAGCGAAGGGGCGGCAAACGCTCCTGTTTCTTTCGCAAACGCCTCCCGAGTCTTCGCCGTTGCAGAATACACGCTGATAGTGTGTCCAGCGGACATTAAACGGCGCACCATGTTGCCGCCCATTCTTCCAAGTCCAACCATTCCAAGTTGCATTTTTTTCATAATAGTTTTCTCGCTTGTAGAAATGAATTAGCCGCATCGGTCGCCGCTCTTCGCAGTTATGCCTCTGCCACCGAGGCAATCATATTTAGATTGTCGTCTTCTACCCCCTGACGGGCGGAAAAAGTCTCGTGTATCAATGCAGCCTAACCTTTGCAGCATCCGGTCCCTCGCTTCCGGCTACGTACGTCAACAGGCGGTCGGCTCGGTCCCCGCAACCTTCGCACCCCTGAAGGACCGGGTCCAAGAAGGCCCAGCACAGCTCTACGGCATCCTGCCTCCAGAAGAGCATCTGGTCTCCCTGCATACAATCAATGAGTGCCTTTTCGTAGGCGTCCAGAATCGGCCCCGTGTAATTCTCTCGATAGTTGAAATCCATGGTCACTGACCGCAAGCAAACTTTGGCCCCCGGATTCTTGGTCTCAAAAATCAGATTTATCGCTTCTTCAGGTTGGATGCCCAGAGTTAGACGGTTGGCCGTTATAGTTTCGGCAAGACTACTTTGAAATAGCAAATGCGGCACTTTCTTAAAATGAACGACAATGTTCGTCAGCTTTCTAGCAAGCCTCTTTCCGGACGTCAGGTAAAAGGGAACGTCCTGCCATCGCCAGTTGTCGACGAACACTCTCATCATGGCGTAAGTCGGCGTAAGCGAATCACGACTTACGCCAGGTTCCTCACGGTAACCGGGAACGGGCTGACCTTCCATCCTGCCGGGGCCATATTGCCCCAGGACAAGGTTTTCTGAGGGATTATTACGAGAAATCGGCCTGAGAGACCGGAATACCTTCGCGTGCTCATCTCTGACCTGTTCTGCCTCAAAGAGCGCTGGGGGCTCCCCGGCAATCACCGCCAGAAGTTGCAGCATGTGGTTCTGAAACATGTCCCTTAACACCCCGGCCTCTTCATAGTAACCAGCTCTATTTTCCACTCCCACGGATTCCATCGCATTGATATCTACGCGGTCTATAAACATTCTGTTCCATAACGGCTCGAAAATGGTGTTGGCAAATCGAAACATCAGAATATTTTGGACTGTTTCTTTCGCGAGGTAATGATCGATCCGGAAGATCTGCTGCTCGTTGAAATATTCGTGCAGTTCCCGATTCAACTGCTGAGCGGATATTACATCGCTTCCGAAAGGCTTTTCGACGACGATACGACTCCATCTATTGCCATTTGCGTGCTCCCTGGAGAGACCTGCCTTTCCGAGCATGCCTGCCACGCTTCCGTAGGCCGAAGGAGGTATGGCAAGATAAAATATTCTGTTGGATTCCGAATCGTGCTTCCCTTCAATCTTCACGAGAGTTCTAGAAAGCTCGTTGAAGGACTCTACAGAGCCAAGGTCGATCGGATGGTAATAGATATGGGAAGCGAAGTCGTCCCACTTTGAAAGATCCATGTCCTCGACAGCTTTTCTTATGCGATTCCGGAATTGTTCATCCGACATTTCGGAACGGGCTGCGCCCAGGATCACAAACGATTCAGGAAATCCTTTAGACAAATAAAGATCATAGAGCGATGGAGCCAGCTTTCTCGTCGTCAAATCGCCCGTGGCTCCGAAAATCACTATAGAGCAGGGCTCAATTGGCTGATCTATTAAGCAGGCCTCTCGTGGAATTTTCAGATCCGGGGCTCGGCCTTTTACGGCTAAATCTATGCTCTTCTCGATGCTCTCACGGTCTATTACCATTTTTCACCTCTCGGGCCCGACAATAATTGCAGGGCAGGCGGACTATGCAGTCTCTGCCGGGCTGCCTTCACCCCGTGTGCCCGTGTTAGCCTCCTCAATACCGGAAAATAGCGTCTTGAGTCCTTCCGCCATTGTCGGGTGCCGGAAAATGGCGTCGTGCAGCACTGTGTAGGAAAATCCAGCGAGCATCGCCGTCTGCACGACCGCCACAACTTCACCCGCCTCAGGTCCGATCATCGTAAAACCGAGTATGCGATAATCCTTAGAGTCGATCAGGGCCTTCATGAAACCGCGGGTTTCACCGGTCGTCAGCGCCCGCAGCACAGCAGCCATCGGCAATTTCACCACCCTGGCCGCCATATCGATGGATGTAGGACCGGCAGAAATCCCGAATCTGTCAGCGTGATGAACGAGATCTGCAACTTTAGCCCTCCAGATTTCGTTTTTGCTGGGAAGTTAGCTGACGTTCGGGCAAGAGCCCCCGATCCACCGTCGTTCGACGACCGCCGTCTGCTGTCCGGATTTTGCAAGGTGCCAGGCGAGTAATTTTTCACTCGCGCCACTTCTGATGATCAAGTTCTCAAACATTTCTCTCTGCATAGAGAAATCCTCATCAAAGAACAAACGGTCCTATCGCGGCCATGATTTCAAAGTGAGTCTCCGCATTTCTGTCTACACCTGCGTAAGGCCGCCATCAGCGACGTCGCCTTGAACGTCCGTGGCGTTGCTGCCGGTCAAGGCATTGTCGAGTTCCACCTGGCGCAGCCCAATGATGAAGACATAGGCACCTTCGCCGACAAAGCGTTGCGCTGCGGTCAAGTTACCGCCCACGGTCAGCAAGTTACAGGCAGGCAGTTAACCTTAAATGTCCCGTCGCTGTTTTTCTTACTCGACTTGAAATCATAATAATCGCCACTGATTCCGAAGACTAATGAATCGCTCTCACATTCGCCGGGACCAGAACTTTATACAACTTGGTCCGTTAATCATTTGTCGCATTTGACACACTCACAAGAAAAAGGTTCGCCCACGCGAACCAAAGCCCTAGTGGCAGCGCACCAGTTCCGCTGCTCTTGTTTCCAGGTGAGAACCTTTTCGCTTATACATCTAAGCGTGTAGGACTAAATGAAGATTGGGCCCAATATGTAAAAGTCATACGCCTAGTGATTTCGGAATCATCAATTAGTTCGGGAAAAAGGAAATTGCTGCGATTTCAAGCGAATCAATTTAGACGCCGTAAGCCTCAGTATGCTGTTTTTCCTGCCCGTTACAACAGCCGACAATATATTCCCGCCAATGAGCCATTTCAGGCTCGTTTTGGTTTTGTCAGCTGCTTTTCTGGATGAACCCGGGGATGCCCGTCTCCGTCACCGGATTGAGCCTCTCTCGCGTCTGGATGGCATTGATCTCTTGCATCGCGTTTGCGGGAAGAGCGGAGATGTCGAAATTCTCCATGGCGCGATTAGGAGTCTTCGGCGTTGTCAGAACAGCAGTCCCACGCTGCACCGCCCAGGCAAGCAGTACCTGTGCGGGAGTCTTGTTGACTCGCTGCGCAATCGCAATGATTGCGGGATCCTCCAGCACTCCGGGCTTGATCCCATGGCCCAGCGGTGCAAAGGCTACCATTACGATTCCGTTACTGTTGCAGAATTCCAGGAGCTCGGTTTGCGGCAGATAGGGATGGGATTCGACCTGGACCACGGCGGGCTTGATCCTCGCCGACTTGAAGATCTCCTGCAGTTGATCGAGGCTTACGTCCGACATGCCGATCACCTTGCATTTGCCGCCGTCCACGAGGTTCTCCATCGACTTCCAGGTGTCCACGAGACTGATGCCTTCGTCATAAATCACATTACCGTTGCGATCCCTCGGGTCTTGGTCGTCTCCTGGCAAAAAAGCAAAAGGGGTGTGGATCAGATATAGATCGATGTAATCCAATTGGAGCCTGGTACGGCTCGACTCAAATGCCGGCAGGACGCGCTCCGGACGATGATTGGTGTTCCACAGCTTTGTCGTGATAAACACCTCCTCGCGTGTGAGCGATCCGGCCTGAATGGCTTCCCGAATCGCCTCTCCCACCTGCTCTTCGTTTCGGTATCGTTCCGCGCAATCGAGGTGGCGAAATCCTGTTTCCAAAGCCGTCTTGGTGGCGTTTTTGGTCTCGGCTGCGTCGGCAATCAACGTGCCGAATCCCAATGCGGGCATTGTGCCTGAACCTCCGCGAAGCGGCAGCTTGCGGTATCTGAGATTGTTGGATTGCTCCATGATCTTGCTCCCTGTCACTGACCTGACTGGCCAACCCTATGTTGGCCTCAAGTTGGCAAGCGGTCAACGAGGTCCTGAAAACCTCCCTCCTGCCGGTTGTTCCCAGTCGCAGGCGGAACGGTAGAGGAGTGCGGTACAGACAATAACCCACAGT
This sequence comes from Desulfomonilaceae bacterium, assembly GCA_035319325.1. Taxonomy (GTDB): domain Bacteria; phylum Desulfobacterota; class Desulfomonilia; order Desulfomonilales; family Desulfomonilaceae; genus DATHCX01. Next base: position 20,628 of record DATHCX010000080.1, on the reverse strand, counting down.
GCGCTGGGCACCATAATGGCGAATCGAGACTTCCTAACCCAGCATGCTCAGCATCCTCTCAACACACTTTACCTCGTTGCCGTGCCCGACGATTTGTCCCGTTGAGCAACATGGTCGCCGCCGCAAAAAAGTGCTTCCCGCGTCTTGGCAGAGACCTATCGTCGCGTGGCGGTAACTGTTCGCGTGTTGATTTTTCGCGTAACCAGAAATCGCGGCAATTTTCTTTTGATCAGCATTAATTGATGGCTCCAGACCTCACCTGGCCCAAAAACTTTCACCGATTTGGCACATTCATTATTTATTGCTGTAGATGCACCAACTCAGACAAGTTTTTCAAGTGTGAAATACGTTTTCCGTTGGGGCGATCTTGTCCGCTCGATTGGCAGTCAGCGGGGCATATCGCGCCTGCGACTGGCGGAGCCAATCTTCGAAGCGGATCGTCCCGAGTCGCGGGTTATCGCCGGGGGTGAGGCTTTGATCGTTCACCGTAATGCCGTAGTAGGGCGCCGTGGGATCGGTGATTACCGTCCGTGCGTCCCCGGTTGCTTTCAGGAATTGCCGCACGAGGTCGTCTTGCCGAATCGGTTCGGGACCGGCCAGTTCGAACATGCCGTTCAACGGCTCAGCGAGGGCCACATCGGCCATGACGGCGGCCACGTCATCCGCCGCAATAGGCTGCATCAGTACCGCTGGAAGCCGAACCGTATGCCCTTCAGTCGCCGATTGGGCGATGCCGTCCACGAACTCGAAGAACTGCGTAGCACGCACGAGCGTGTAAGGAATCGTGGAAGCCTTGATTAGCTTTTCCTGGGCCATTTTTGCGCGGAAGTAACCACTCGCGAGCAGGCGGTCGGTGCCGACAACGGACAACGCCACATGATGGCCGACGCCTGCGGCGGCTTCCGCGGAGAGGAGGTTCCGGCCTGATGTCTCGAAAAACGCCAGGACTGCGTTGTCCTCCCACGAGGGAGCATTCGCGACATCGACGACCACCCGAGCACCGGCGAGCGCTTGCTCCAGTCCCTCGCCAGTGACGGTGTTGACACCCGATGATGGTGATGCCGCCACCACCTCATGGCCGTGCTGGCGAAGGTTGTTCACGAGCTTTGTTCCGATGAGCCCACTGCCCCCAATCACCACAATTTTCATGCCGATGGGCATGGTTTTATTAATGATGCCCTGGTTCTTAGGCTTTTCTGTTTTCATGATTTGTCTCCTGGAACTTATAGTCTTCGATCTCGCGATTGGGCCAAGACCGTTATAGTTTTCTCTCATTTCTCAACCCGTGGAAATCCACACAGCTCGCAGTTGGTTTTCTCCGCAATACATTCGACTTCAATCCATGCGTCTGCCCTTGATCGCCTACGGCTTGAGGACTGCCAGCAGGTTGATCTGACGAGTCCATTACCGCGGATAACCACGATCTTCATTGTTGGTGCCTCTCATATTTGCGAGTCATATTTGACCCTTGCGTATTCGCCCGTAGTCTGGAGACGAATGCCCGGGAGCTCTCGGCTTAGGTTGGATCTCGACTTCTTATTCGGTATTTCTGCCATAGGGCATTGCGGACGTCATTTGACCGGCACTAGTATCGGAGCGTCTTTTTCCTTGACCAAGATGACCAACATTTTTGCCGGCCTGGTCGTGCTTGCGTTCCGGCCCACGATATGAACATCGTCGGGCCCTTCGTAAAACGTCTGTCCCGGCGTTAGCGTCACTTCTTTTCCCCCTTTCACCTGCATTACAACGGAGCCTTCCAGCACGTAGACAAACGCCTGCGCATTGTGGCGGTGCACAGGGTCTGACAGGCCCGGCGGGTACCCTACGGTAATCATTAAGACTTCCTTGCCAGGACTGCCCATCAGATCTTTCGACATGAGCGAAGTGATGTCAACCTCTTGAGCCGCTACCGTGCTCGTCATGAGGCAAAGCAGAAGAAATGAGGGTAGCGTCCTCTTCATCGCCGACTTCTTATACATTTTGCACCTCCGACAGCTAGCCAAGAGAACCACGCGAGCCGCACCGCACATGGTGCCCCCATAGCCTCGACACCGATTTCCTCGTAACTGTTTTTCTGTTCAGTCTCTTTTGCCCAGTAATTTCCTTTTGTTCCGAACTAATTAAGAGCTCCAAAATTCACCACGCCGAGGACTCTTACCAATTGGCCGATTCCCCAGTTCAGTCTCAAGTTATGTAGATGCTACGGCGACGGAAAAGTTTCTCAGATTGGAAACAGTCCCGTCGTGAGGGTTTATCGTTCTCAGTCCTGACTCTTTCGTCGTAATGGGAGTAAAAGTTGAATCGGGACCTCCGGCGTGACAGGGGGACTATCCACTACGTAATCACAACGCTATCCTGACAACATCAATGATTTCAATCAATTCACCCCTGTTTGTCACTCATGGGAGCCCAGAATCCGAGAATATGTTAACAAATTGTTAACACGCAGCAAGCCTTGTTCATGGAGCCAAACAACAACCATCTGTGCATGTCGAGAAGATAGCCCTCTTTCCCGATTTCTGCTCTTCCGATGCGGGGAGAGCAGACCGAGTTCAGGCACACTCTCAAGATATGGTGTTGCAAAACTTGATAAATCCGTTTAATATCAACAGCTGACCCAGAAGCTCTCATGTAAGTTCAGTGACGAATAGCGTCTCCGAGAACGGGGGGCTCCGTTACGATACCGATGGTCAAAAAAGCCTCCGACAATCAAACCGGATCACCCCAGAGCCGTCTTATAGTAATTCGCGTTCACTTATATGATTTTATCTCGCGTCACTTCCCGTTTTATGTTATGCCCTCCGTACTCAGGAGGTGACGGAATATGGGACGCGTAAGCAGGGCTCGTGATCATGTTTCAAAAGAGGAGATTGAGGCGCTGCTCAGGACAGCAGAAGGGCGCAAGCATTATGATAGGTTAATGGTTATACTCAATGCGATGGTAGATCCAAGGCCTGCAAGCGAAATAGCATTGCACATGAATGTTTCGATTCACAGTGTTCATCTGTGGATGGCGGTGTATAACCGGTTGGGACTTAAAGGTCTTTTCGGGCCAGGGCCTGGTGGGCGGCGAAACCAGCACATGACCCCAGAGGAAGAAAGCCTGTTCTTAAAACCCTTTTTTGAGAAAGCTGCCATGGGTGAAATAGCCACTGTAGCTGAGATCCGTGAGTCTTTGGAGGAGCACATAGGTAAGCCTCTCCACCATTCGGTGGTGTACCGTTTCTTGAATAGAAACGGGTGGCGCAGAGTAAAGCCAAGGCCGAACCATGTGAAGGCCAACCCACAAGAACAGGAAGCTTTTAGAAAAACTTCCCAACTGCAGTCGCCGAAATCGTGAGTGGGAGAGACCCAGAAGACTTAAGGCCGATAGCCCTCCTGTCCCGGGACGAAGGCCGGTTCGGTGGAATCAGTGATCACCGGTATTGTTAGGCTCCCAAAGGCATGCGGCCAACAGCCCCCCGGCAGATTGTACGCACCTTCCTGTACGTGTACGTTCCGCTCCATGACCGATTTCCCGTGCATGAGAGTTGTATAGGTGAAAGCGCATTGGTATGACACCCATTTCAATTCGATTCTGTACGGCTCGATTCAATCGAAACTGTTTGTTGGCCTAACCAGGAACCCTACCTGACGTAGGCCGTCTCGCGACGTCTCGTGGTATACTGCTGCGCATTGAAAACGGTTATTTCCACTCCCGTGAGCCAGGTTGTCTCCGGAGCGCCAGGCTGGCCGTCCGAATCTGAGGGGACATCGGGCTCATGGCGTCATTCTTAATGCGCAGCACTATATTGTGTCTATTTTGCGACCTTGGTGGGTGAGCTTGGTCTTCTGAATCAAACTCGCTCCAGTCACCTGGCCAATAAGGCAAGCTTTCAACGAACGATGCCAGTCAGGGGCAAGACACGGCCAATGTGTGCGGCTGGTCAACGGCCTCCAGAACGCCGCATACCAACTACTGTTTGGCCAGACGATGTGTGCATCGGTGTTGACGCGAGGCTGACGGAACATTATGCTTTAGAAAAGACCAAGTTAAGGTTCCGGAGCTACTGAGTTGCCAATTTCCCCTGCCTGCAGGTTCATGGTATACGACTCAGCGGCGTTGTATAGGCTGAAGAACCATCCATGGACCTGTCAGAACGGATGCACAAAAAAATGTGATACGCAGCGATAAACCGGCCAGAGCGCCTCAAGGTTCTCAGCATATCTCAAGAGCCCGAACAGGGGCGAACACGGTTGGTGCCGCAGGAGTTCGTTGCCGTTTCATGACGCGGGGGCTGCATGTTCACCATTGATCAGCAAGCTCGTGAATATTTCTTGGAAAAACTTGAAGGGGATCAAGCGGTACGGGTGATCTATCGTGGTCCCGGCTGAGTCGGCGGAGGAATCGCACTGGTCCTGGACGAGCCGGTGGCAGGGGACTTGAGATACGACGTGGACGGAGTGCGCATAATCGCGGACCCGATTGCAGCAGGTGTGATTGAGAAGGCCGCAGTCGTGACTATCTACTCCACCACCTTTGGACCCAAGGCAAGGCTGGAACGTAGTTGTTCCGGCACGTGATTCTTTACTTCGGAAATGTATTTCTCTTTTTCTCTGAGGAGGAATATCCCATTGATCCTCACAATCTCGTAGAAAAGCGCGGATGGAAAGGCGCCCTGAACGTAAAGATAGTCGAATCGTCTGTGAGACGCTGTCAGAACCTTATCCAGGAGGGACCACCTCTTGTGGAGACCGCCTCCTGGCTTCTGGAGCAGTTGCACACGTGAACCGACGCATCAATTGCAGGTCGGGCACTACATCGGTCGAGGTCCCTTGATGAGCGAGTCTAAAATCTATCGGACGGGTATTCGTGGGGCTGTGGCACTTGCCAACAGGATCGCCAGGTCCAGGGATAAGGACGAGGCAGCAAGAATGGCCGTTGCTGAAGAGGACATAGAATCCTTGGAAAGCCTCCTTCGCGAGGGTACAGACATCAATGCTGCGAAGGGCGAGTTCAAGACCACCCTATTAATGGAGGCTGCAGTCCGGGGGAACCTGGAGATCATGAGGCTGCTGTTGGAAAGAGGCGCAAAGGTCAACATGATTGACCAAGACGGCTGGACGGCTCTCATGGGAGCTACCGTTCAGGGACGCCTGGAACCGGTCAAGCTGCTTCTGGAATTCGGAGCCGAGGTGGATGCCCGGAACCACAATGGTGAGACCGCACTGGATATTGCAACAGGGATGAAGCACGCGGAAATCACAGACGCCCTTCTGGAACACGAAGCCCAGAGATAACGGTCGGCCATGGGGAACAGAATTCTCGTCGCCGTGCGCTCCCACCGGACCTCTTACACAGACTATACCTTCAATGTATTGTACCCCTTTGCCTCGCAGCACCAGGATGAACTGAACGTCATTCCGAATCTCGACGCACGAATTCAGGGCATGCTGGTGCAGCCCAAACCGGTTCGCTCAAGAAATTCATTGACTCGACGAGTTGACTCGACGAAAATGGATTCAGTTGTTATTCGATTTGGTTCGAAGGTGTTTTTACCTGACCAACGAAAGGAGCTTTATGGCAGAACAAACCACGGGCTTCAAAACATAGTGTTGGGAAAAAACATGCGACAGGGAGTCCTGTCGTAACAGCGATGAGTTTCTTAACTCACGAAACGGAGCTGAACAGATTCGGCTCCGTTTTTTTTGGCCAACAAATTCATCGTGATTCTCGAAAGTATAGGGATTCTTAAACGTAGTGTCTGTTTTGATTACGCGCAAGGATTCGAAGACTGTCATCGCGAGGGCGAAGCCCGAAGCAATCTCTAGCTGACCAAAAGTGAGATTGCTTCGTCGTCCCACTCCCCGCAATGACAGGGAAATGGCTGACATTCCTTGAGGTTGAGGGCGCCAATTATTTGAGGGCACCTGATGGCTTCTTCCGCGTTCGCATTTCCTGTCGGCCATGTGACCGTTGTGGTCCCCGCAATACCCCGTCTCCATCAGATTGCCTTCGGGTTCCCGGAAATAGACCGAGGTTTCGGTTTCATGCCCACCCAACGCGGAACAGGTACCTCCGACCCATCACAACCTCAAAGAACCCCAAGATGCCAGACCATTTGCCTACTTTCGTACAAGGGGTTATCCTGTTAGAAGGCGGAGTACCAAACAAGGAGGGTCACCATGGTGAGAAGAATTGCCCTGGGTTTGATCATCAGCTCAATTCTCATGGTTTCCGGAGTGAGCGCGGAAAAGAGCGCCATCAGTCAGGACGAAATTGCAATTCGCAAAGCAGCTGAATCCTATGTGGAAACCTATAACCGTGGGGATGCATCGGCCGCGGCTTCTCACTGGAGCCGGGACGGCGAGTACCTGACCCAGGCCGGAGAACACGTGAAAGGGCCGGACAAAATACGGTCTGCCCTGGAGAAGCTTTTTTCCGAACGCAAGGGCATCCAGGTGAAAGCGGCACTTTTCGACGTTCGACGCCAATCGGCCGATCGAGCAATAGCCAAGGGTTTTGCCGTGTTCCAGCAGCCGGGAGAAGAGAATGACGAAGTCCTTTTTACCGCAACGTTTGTGAAAGAAAAAGGGGCTTGGAAGATTCATAAGGTCGAGGAAGAGGAAACCTCCGTTCCATTGGACACAATCGCAAAGCTCGGTGAGCTCGAATGGCTCATCGGAGACTGGGTGGACCAGGACGAGAATGCCACCGTTGAAACAACTTTCCGGTGGACCAAGGATTACGCGTTCATAACCGGTACGTTTCGTGTCATCGTGGGCGATCGTGTCGATCTCGAGGGCACACAGGTCATCGGTTGGGACCCCGTGGCGAAAAAGCTTCGCTCCTGGATATTCGACAATGAGGCAGGCTTTGGAGAGGGTGAATGGTCCAGGGAATCCAACAGGTGGACCGTAAACGTGAAAAGTGTTCTCGGTACCGGTCAAAAAGCTTCATCCATGAATATCTACACATATGTGGATCCGAACTCATTCACCTGGCAGTCCGTCAGCCGGGCGGTGGACGGAGAGCTTATGCCGGACATCGATGAGGTCACGGTGGTACGCAAGAACGCCCAAACAGCACAGACAAAATCCGAGAAATAACGGAGGCCCTCATGAAAAAGCTAGCACTTTTAGCTATACCCGTGTGCTTAGTATTCTTGCTATTTCTCGCGATAGAAGACGGTTTCTCACGAGGTGGCGGCGGACGAGGTGGTGGCGGCGGTATGAGAGGGGGTGGCTTCGGAGGCGGTTACAGGAGTGGCGGCGGAGGTGCCTATCGGGGTGGTGGTGCTTCCTACCGCAGTCCTTCGATGAGTTCTCATTCACGCTCGCGGCCGTCAGTATCGCAGTCAAGACCAGCGCAGTCCCACAACGTTGCCTCTCGCCCGCAGCGTCCTTCGACTCCCGGTAAGGTGGCGTCTCAGCGTCCCAGTACCGGTACTTCAGGCCAGAGACTTTCTTCGGCTGCCGGCTCAAGAGCTCAGAACAGGGTTCCTGGCGCCGGAGAGTGGAGACCGAGCCAGGGTCAACTTCAGCAGTTCATGAATCTTCCCCAACAGGGCGGAAAAGGATTGTCTGATCTGGGAAAGATTGGAGCCGGTGCCGCAGCGGGAGCCCTTGGATACGCAGGGGCAAAACAATTGCTAGGATCGGAGGGACTGGGCGGCGAAAGGCCTGGCCTTGGAGATAGGGGTGGTGTCGGCGAACGACCGGGAGCGGGAGATCGTGGGCATGCGAGTACACTTCCTGCAGAAAGGCCGGGTGCAGGCGATCGTCCAGGAATTGGTGATAGACCAGGAATTGGTGATAGACCAGGAATTGGTGACAGGCCAGGTGCGGGAGATAGGCCGGGTATAGGAGATCGTCCCTCTCAGTTACCTTCACGGCCAAACGCGGGTCAGATTCGGGACAATCTTGGGGACAGGTACGACAACATTTTCACCCCGCAATGGTGGAGACATCATCCCGGCATGGCCAATGCTTATTGGCAAAATTTCGGGAGATACCAGTACGCACGCAATCACTGGTGGAGACCCGCCACCTGGGCTGCCTTGGGCGGTTGGGTGGCAGGGAGTTCATGGGACTCCCCCGCGTATTATGATTACGGTGAGGGCATCTATTACCAGGACGATCAGGTCTACATGAACGGTCAGCCTGTTGCCAGCGCGGAGGAATATTATCAGCAGGCGAGTGATCTCGCCACCAGCGCTGCTCTGCCCGAGCCCGCTGAAACAGAATGGCTGCCGCTGGGCGTCTTTGCCATCTCGAGAGATCAGGCCACCAATTCAAATGTGCTCCTGCAACTCGCGGTCGACAAGAATGGCATCATAGCAGGCACCTATTACAACACAGCGACAGACGTGGGCCGGCCTGTAAAAGGCAAGGTGGACAAGAAAACCCAGAGAGCCGCATGGACGTTTGGCGACGGCAAGAACCAGGATATCATCATGGAAACGGGCCTCTTTAATCTGACACAAAATCAAACAGAAGCCCTGGTGCATATCGGCAAGGAGAAGAGTCAGCAATGGCTGATGGTCCGACTGGATCAACCGAAAGACACTGAGACCGCAAAAGAGACCCAAAAATAGGCCTAGATGCAGACCGCAGCGAAGAGAGGAAAAACCTGACCGCTATCCCCAACTGTTCCGAGTTGGGACTCGTGAACACACAGTGCATGTTCATGGTGGCCGTGAACGGCCGGTACGCCATCCCGGCGAACAATTTCAATAATGTGGAGCAGCTTGAGGCGATCCACTATGGGCGGTTCCGAATCGAGATCCCCGGTGATCTTACAATGCTCGGGCAACGCTATAACATTCATGAATTTAACACCTGGATGCCGGTCTCCCCGATTCGCACGACATGATGGGCTCCACTGCGGATCATCCGGATCGATTCTTAATCATTGCCATCGGCCCACTCTAAGGATGTTGAGAACACACGCTGGCAGCTAGAGTACCTCACGGGGGGTTTGTGATGGATAAGGAAGGCGACAATGGAAAACAGTCGCACGACGTGTGGGGAAGTAGACGGGGATTGAGTCTTGGTGCGCTTAGGCGTGGTTTCATGGATCACCTGAGATACACGCAAGGACGAATCCCAAAGGTGGCAACCCTGAACGATTACTACATGGCTCTCGCTTTCACTGTGAAAGACCGGTTGCTTCATCGCTGGATTCGGAGTGGAGAGACGTACCTGAAGGGTGACCATCGCTCGGTTAGCTATCTTTCAGCGGAATTCCTCCTGGGGCCACAGCTTGCCAACAATTTAATCAACCTGGGGATTCATGAAGAAGTACGCGAAGCCTTTGAATCTTCCGGCGGCGATTGGAATGCTCTCCTGGATCACGAGCCGGAACCCGGGTTAGGGAACGGCGGTCTTGGTCGCCTGGCCGCATGCTTCCTGGATTCTCTCGCCACTGTCCAGATACCCGCCATAGGATATGGAATCCGCTACGAATTCGGGATCTTCCGGCAGAGCATTCTGGACGGCGGGCAGATCGAGACCACCGATAAGTGGCTGTATTTGGGGAATCCCTGGGAAAGCCACCGGCCGGAGATTGCCTACGATGTGAAACTCGGAGGACGTACCGAACACGTTCGCGATCAAGATGGACGCCTTCAGGTCCGATGGGTTCCGAATCGAGTGGTGAGAGGAGTAGCGTACGACACTCCTGTTTTGGGCTACAGAGTGAACACGTGTAACACCTTGCGACTGTGGAAGGCGGAGGCGGCACAATCTTTCGACTTTCAGGCATTCAATGTAGGAGACTACTACGGAGCCGTTGATGAAAAAGTCTATTCGGAAAACATTACGAAGGTGCTCTATCCGAACGACGAACCCGCTCAAGGAAAGCAACTCCGCCTGGAACAGCAGTATTTTTTTGTGTCGTGCTCGTTGCAAGACATGCTGCGCATATGCTCGATTGGGGATGTGCCGCCGACAAAATTTCACGAAATTTTTTCAGTCCAGCTAAATGACACGCATCCCGCGTTGGCGGTACCTGAACTGATGCGCCTTCTGATCGACGAACACGGCATCGAATGGGGCGAGGCATGGGATGTCACGCACAAGACGTTCGGTTATACCAATCACACGCTGCTGCCCGAAGCCTTGGAGAAATGGCCTTTACCATTGTTCCGTTCGCTCTTTCCCAGACATGTGGAAATCATTTTCGAGATCAATCACCGATTCCTGGAAAAGGTTCGAGCGCAGTACCCAGGAGATGAAAGTCGGGCGGCTCGGATGTCTTTGATCGACGAAACCGGAGAAAAATACATCCGCATGGCAAACCTCGCGTGTGTGGGGAGTTTCGCAATAAATGGAGTGGCAGAGCTGCATACCGAGCTGCTCGAAAAGCACGTTCTCCGCGACTTTTTCGAGTTATTTCCGGAGAAATTCAGCAACAAAACCAATGGCGTGACTCCTCGGCGCTTCATTGTACTGAGTAACCCAAGACTGGCGGAGTTGATCACCCGCAGGATCGGAGATGGCTGGATCAAAGATCTGGACCAGCTCCGGAAACTCGAGGTTCTTGCGGAGGATAAAGACTTCAAAACCGAGTGGAGTAGCATCAAGAGACTTAACAAGACTGATCTGGCGGGGGCGATCCGCAATCGTACGGGCATTATCGTGGACCCGGACTCGCTCTTCGACATCCAGGTAAAACGTTTCCATGAATACAAGAGGCAACACCTCAACGTTCTGCACATCCTGACGCTTTACAGCCGCATTAAGCAGAATCGGACAATGGAAATTGTGCCCAGAACCTTCATTTTCGGAGGAAAGGCCGCCCCAGGGTATTTCATGGCAAAGTTGATCATCAGGCTGGTCAACGCAGTAGCCGACGTGGTGAACCACGATCCGGACGTACGAGATCGTATCAAGGTCGTGTTTTTCCCCAACTTCAACGTAAAGAACTCCCGGTTGATCTACCCTGCTGCGGATCTCTCCGAACAGATTTCCACAGCGGGCAAAGAGGCTTCTGGAACAGGGAACATGAAATTCTCGATGAATGGGGCCCTCACGATTGGCACGTTGGATGGCGCCAATGTGGAGATCAGAGAACAAGTCGGACCTGAGAATTTCTTCCTCTTCGGGCTTACCGCAGAGGAGGTATACGATCTCAAATCCGGAGGTTTTCAGGCACGTGATCTGTACGAAAGCAACAACACACTGAAAGGTGTCATTGACCTCATCGGGTCCGGACTTTTCTCTTCGGGGGATCGTGAACTGTTCAAGCCACTTGTCGATTCCCTGCTCTATCACGACGAGTATCTGCTCTTCGCAGATTATCAATCGTACGTGGACTGTCAGGATTGTGTCAGCAAGACATACAGCGATCAAGACGCCTGGACACGAATGTCGATCCTCAACGCTGCTCGAATGGGTAAGTTTTCATCCGACCGTGCGATTCGGCAATATTGCGATGAAATCTGGAAGGTAAGCCCCGTGCCCGTCAGTCTCGAAGACCCCGATGAAGGGGAATCATGAGGGAGAACTCCCCTGATCCGACACGTCATCACAGATGTCCTCCGTCGTGCGGAAGTGGCGGGGAGTGACATTGAAGGGAATTGCTTGATCGCGGAGAGGATACGGAATGATAGACTTAGCGAATTTCAGCGAAACAGAGACACTGAAGAACGGTACGGCGGTGCTGATCAGGCCCGTCCGGGCAAATGACAAGAACAGAATTTCCGAAGCCTTTCGCAACCTCGAAACTGAATCCATCTATACACGCTTCTTCCAGTTCAAGAAAGTATTGACCGATGAAGAGCTCAAGGCCGCCACAGAAGTCGATTTTGAAAACGTAGTAGCTCTGGTGGTTACAATCGGGGAAGGAGAGAACGAAATCATCATAGGAGGCGGACGCTATGTAAGGTCTGATGCGACAGACCAAATGCAGAGCGCTGAGGTGGCTTTTACGGTGGAGGAAGACTACCACGGCCAAGGAATTGCCAGCTTTCTGCTGCGAAGATTGGCTTCCATCGCTTTGCAAAAAGGCGTGTCTCGATTCGAGGCGGACGTGCTTCCGGAAAATCACGCTATGCTCAGTGTATTTTCACACAGCGGGTTTCCTATGAAAACGAAGCTTCGAGATGGTGCTGTTCATGTGACTCTGTCGATAATCGAGGAGGACCCTTAGTACAGGTTTTCTTAAATCAGGTCGCACATTTTTGTCGGAGCAGATTGCTTCGCTTCGCTCGCAATGACACTGCTCGGCCCTGTCATTGCGGGGAGCGCAGCGACGAAGCGATCTCAGTCTTGGTCATGACCGGCACAGAACTTACGAAAAGCAATACTTTGTTATTATGAAAATTGAGGAACGGAAACTCATGGGCGCCTAGAAACACAAACTTTATGAATAAGTGCCCCTAATGATATGCAGAATTGAAGAAGGAAGGTCACATGTCCGACATCATCCTTGTGCTCAACGCGGGCTCATCGAGCATCAAATTTTCTGTGTTTCGGAAGCATGACGCAGGCCTGGTGACCGATGTCCGCGGACAGGTCGAGGGACTCAACACTTCTGCACATTTTGTGTCCAAGACGATTGACGGCTCTCTCCAAGCCGACAAGTCCTGGCCCGATGGATTCGAGTTGGGGCATGACGGCGCGCTCGATCATCTCATCGGCCATTTGAGGGCGGAATTTTCAGACGACCGGCTGATCGGTATCGGGCACCGGGTGGTACACGGCGGCCTGGTTTATACACAGCCGGTCCGCGTGGACGCGGAGGTGCTGAAGATGCTTGCGTCCTTCATTCCATTGGCCCCACTGCATCAGCCTCACAATCTTTCGCCGATCCGTCGCGCACTGGAGCGTGCTCCCGAGGTGCCGCAGGTGGCCTGCTTCGACACATCCTTCCACCGTACGCAGCCCGATGTGGCCCAGATGTTCGCCCTGCCTGCCGACCTACGGGAGGCGGGGGTCATCCGTTACGGGTTCCACGGGTTATCCTACGAATATATAGCTTCAATCTTACCAGACATTGCCCCAGCTGCGGCGAAAGGCAAAACTGTTGTGCTCCACCTCGGGAACGGTGCGAGCATGTGCGCCATCGAGGCGGGGCGCAGCCTCGCCAGCACCATGGGATTCACTGCGGTCGAGGGGCTGCCGATGGGAACCCGCAGCGGCTCGCTCGACCCCGGCGTGATTCTCTACCTCATGAATCAGCGGGGGATGGACCCCCGAGCGATTGAAAAGCTCATCTACACGCAGTCTGGGCTCCTCGGGGTATCAGGTATTTCCAGCGACATGCGCACGCTGCTGGCGAGCGAGGAGCAGCGGGCCAAGCTTGCCGTCGATTTTTTTCTTTACCGGATACGCCGCGAGCTCGGCTCTTTGACGGCGGCCCTCGGGGGGCTGGATGCAATTGTGTTTACAGCCGGCATCGGGGAAAACTCTCCAATCATCCGTAGCCGTGTTTGTCGCGACGCTGCATGGCTGGGTGTCGAAATCGACGAGGTCGCCAACACGACGGGCCGAGGGTGCATCAGCACCAACTCAAGTCGAGTCTCTGTGTGGGTCACTCCGACGAATGAAGAATTGATGATTGCGCGTCACACCCTGCGCCTGCTTGAGACGACCAAGGAGAATGAAAAATGAAAGTAGAGCTTCCGCGTCCGGCTCTTAATAACAAAAAAGCCCTCGTGGTCGGGATTGCAAACGAGCATTCCATTGCGTACGGATGCGCGACGGCTTTCCGTGAGGTAGGTGCCGAGTTGGCGATCACTTTTCTCAACGAGAAGGCCAAACCTTATGTCGAGCCTCTGGCCAGCGAACTGCAGGCAGCGATGTTTATGCCGTTGGATGTCTCCAAACCCGGGGAGCTGGAGGCCGTCTTCGATCGCATCGAGCGGGAGTGGGGCCATCTGGACATCTTGGTGCATTCCATCGCTTTCGCACCCAGAGAAGACCTTCAGGGCGGGCTACTGAACTGCTCTTCCAGCGGTTTCTCAGTGGCCATGGACATTTCCTGCCACTCTTTTATCCGCATGGCGCGTCTTGCTGCGCCGCTGATGGAGGATGGCGGGACCATGTTTGCCATGAGCTATCATGGCGCGCAAAAGGTAGTCCCCAACTACAATGTGATGGGGCCGGTCAAGGCAGCCCTGGAGGCGGTCTGCCGTTACCTGGCATACGAGCTCGGTCCCCGGAAAATTCGTGTGCATGCGATCTCACCGGGTCCTCTCAAAACACGAGCCGCTTCGGGGTTAAAAGACTTCGATCGGTTGTTGAATGATGCGGTCGAGCGCTCGCCGGTGGGAGAGGCAGTGGACATCATGGATGTGGGTTTTGCCTGCGCCTTTCTCGCGACGCCTTATGGGCGGCGCCTTACCGGCCAGACCGTGTATGTGGACGGAGGCATCAGTATAATGGCCTGACACATGGTCGGTTTGGCCAGACACAGGAATGGATCGGGTGTTGCCCAAGAGCATCCGTTTCCCGCTCAGATGAAAGGAGCAACAAAATGACAGAGTCCGGTGTCAATCCTATTTTTGGCAATCAAGGGCTGATGGAATACCTCATCGACGCGGGTCAGCGAACGGTGCTGTTTTGGGATGTAATGCGCCAGCGGGGCAACCAGTACCGTGAGCAAATGGCCAAGACGGTGCCCCACGTGCTGCAATTCGACCACGAGTTGATCCTGGACGGGAGAACCCTGCCTAAACCAGTAAACTACGGCATTATTAAAATTCGTCCCCCTCAAGGAACCGTTATTGACAATCTGAAACGACCATTTGTCGTCATCGATCCCCGCGCAGGCCACGGACCGGGCATCGGCGGTTTCAAGGCGGAAAGCGAGATCGGTGAAGCCATGCGAGCGGGACATCCCTGTTACTTCATCGGGTTTACCCCTTTACCCCAACCGGGGCAGACCATCGAAGCGGTGATCGATGCCTGGGCAGTTTTCCTGCAACGGGTCTCCGATTTGCACTCCATGGCCGAGGGAAAACCGGTGGCGATCGGCAACTGCCAGGCGGGGTGGGCACTGATGATGCTGGCCGCAAAGTATCCCGGACTCTGCGGCCCCATCATTGCGGCCGGATCGCCGCTGTCTTACTGGGCGGGAGTGCGCGGTATCAATCCTATGCGCTACACCGGCGGTCTTCTGGGGGGGAGCTGGTTGACGGCGCTGGTCAGCGATCTGGGGCACGGAAAGTTCGATGGCGCCTGGCTGGTACAGAACTTCGAGAATCTCAACCCGGCCAACACCCTGTGGTCCAAGCAATACAACCTGTACGCCAACATCGACACGGAGGCACCCCGATATCTGGGCTTCGAACGCTGGTGGGGGGGACATGTGGTTTTGTCAGGAGAGGAGATACAGTATATCGTCGACAATCTGTTCGTCGGCAACAAGCTCAGTACCTCCGAAATGGTGACTACCGACGGCGTGCGGCTGGATTTGAGAAAGATCAGCTCGCCTATCGTTTGCTTGTGTTCCAAGGGCGACAACATCACCCCGCCGCAACAGGCCCTGGGTTGGATCCTCGATTCGTACCGGAA
Source organism: Desulfomonilaceae bacterium (assembly GCA_035319325.1). Classification (GTDB taxonomy): domain Bacteria; phylum Desulfobacterota; class Desulfomonilia; order Desulfomonilales; family Desulfomonilaceae; genus DATHCX01. Next base: position 5,127 of record DATHCX010000080.1, on the reverse strand, counting down.
CGATGAGGACATTCTGGCTGCCGGTCAGACTATCGTCTACTCTGTGCATGAAACGATAGGCCATCTGGGGATCTTCGTATCGGGCAGCGTTGCCAAAAAAGAGCATCAGGAATTCGCCAGCAATATCGATCTCATCGATTGCCTGCCTCCCGGACTTTACGAAGCCGTCATCCAGAAGAAAACGCCGGATGCGGCCCATTTAGAGCTGGCAACCGGAGACTTCATCTCCCGTTTCGAGAGGCGAAGCCTGGAGGACATACGCGCCCTGGGTGGCAACACCCTCGACGAAGAGCGTTGCTTTGCGGCCGTGGCCCGCCTGTCCGAGGCAACCCACGGTCTGTACCGTACCACCGCGCAACCGGTTATTCGCGCCGCAGCCACCGAACAGTGGGCAGAATGGTTGCGCCGCATGCATCCCCTACGGCTGGGGTACGAGCTTTTCTCCGATGGTAATCCGGCGGTGCAGCCGCTTGTTTCGGCAGCCAAACTGGTGAGAGAGAACCGTCACCCGGTCACGGCGGACAACATGTTCTTGCAGTGGGAAAAGGTCTTCTCGGACTGGATGACGTGGGGTTTGAATGCCTTTCGGGACTGGCGGGACATCATGACGGAGCACGTGTTCTTTGGCATCTATGCACAATCCTGGTTGCAAGCCTTTCTGGGACTCCGGGCATCGGATGATCCGCCCAGACCGCGACCCGATCGGGACCCGGACCATGTGGCCTTTGTCGAACGGCGGATCGAAGAGTTGCGAGCGAAGATGGACAAAGGGGGGCCGCGTGAGGCGGCGATTCGCGCCCTGATCTATGTCCGCATGCCGGAAAACGCGGCAGACGAACGGGGTTTCGAAATGCTCCGCCGAGTCAGAGCAGAATACGGTGCGGAAATTAGCCTGGCCGAATTCAAGCACGACCTCCGCGAACAGTACTACATGCTCCGACTGGACGAAAGCAGGGCCGTAGAGCTGATTCCCGAGTTGCTCAAAGGTCATGAAAAAGAGGGACCTCGGCTGCTGGAACATATCCGCATGGTAGCCACGGCGGGCGGGCCGCTGCATGAGGAAGGGCAAAGGCGTCTGGCGCAGGTGGAAAGGCTGTTTGTGTCCCACCAGCTCATTGAGCATCCAGGCGCATTCTCCCCGGGTTCGCAAGAGGAGGTTCACTCCCATGATCACCAATAAGACATTCGATGAAATTGAAATCGGTGACACAGCCCGAATGCAGCGCACCTTGACCAAACAGGAGATCGATGCATTTGGCCTCTTGTCAGGTGACATGAACCCGACGCATTTCAGCGATGAGTACGCGCAGATGCTGCTGGAGCGTCACAAGCTGGTCGGCCACGGCATGTGGGCCGGGACTCTGATCTCCAGTCTACTGGGAAACGATCTGCCGGGTCCGGGCACGGTGTATCAGTCACAACATTTCGAGTTCCACCGTGCGGTGGAACTCGGCGACGTCCTTACCGTCACCGTGACAGCCACATCGAAGAATGCCGCAGACGGCAGTATTGTGTTTGATTGCCGGGCCATCAATCAGCGGGACGAGGAAATCATCACTGGTGTCGCCAGAGTCAAGGCGCCAACCAAAAAACCGACCGACGCGGGATCCCCGTACACCACCATGCAATTGCGCCGCAAAACAGCCTTCAAGAAGCTGATTGATCACATCAAGGACTGGGAGCGGATTCCTGTCGCTGTATGCCACCCTTGCAGCAAAGAGGCACTGGAAGGTGCCATCGAGGCCGCCAAGGGCGATCTGGTCGATCCGATCCTGGTGGGCCCCGAAGCGAAAGTCCGCGCCTTGGCCGAGAGCCTGAACCTGGACATCAGCCCTTATCGTTTGGTGGATGCCCTGCACAGCCATGATGCAGCGGCAAAAGCCGTGGCGTTGTGTAGATCGGGGGAGGCAGAAGCGCTCATGAAGGGCAGCCTACACACCGACGAACTGATGGGTGCGGTGGTCCCGTCTGCCACCGGGCTGCGCACGGAACGACGCATCAGCCACGTCTTTGCCATGGATGTGCCCACGTATCCCCGACCTTTGTTCATCACGGATGCTGCCATCAACATTTACCCGACCCTCGAAGACAAGGTCGATATTCTCAAGAATGCAATTCAATTGGCCCAGGCATTGAACATCCACCAACCCAAGGTGGCCATTCTCTCTGCGGTAGAAACGGTGAATCCCAAGATTACCGCCACCATCGAAGCGGCAGCGTTGTGCAAAATGGCGGACCGAGGACAAATTGAAGGGGCCATTATCGACGGTCCCCTGGCCTTCGACAATGCCATCAGCAAGGAAGCCGCCCTGATCAAAGGCATTCATTCGCCGGTGGCAGGTGAGGCTGACATTCTAGTGGTCCCCGACTTGGAGGCCGGCAATATGCTGGCCAAGCAGCTGGCTTATTTGGGCGGAGCCGATTCGGCCGGTATTGTTTTGGGGGCACGCGTTCCCATTATTTTGACCAGCCGGGCGGATTCGGCTGAAGCTCGTCTGGCTTCTTGCGCCGTTGCCGTGGCCTTCGCTCACTGGCAGCGGAGTCATTGAAGCGGGAAACAGACGTGCTCTCCGTTCGCATCCGAGTCTTCGATCTTCACGGTCCGATAGACCACGATTTGCTGTCCCGCCTCCTTTGGATACTTTATTGCGTGCTTTCGTGGGCTTCGTTCCGGGTGTCATTCGCTCGGCATTGTTCCCGCTTCGGAAGTCTCCTGATCCACAACCAGAATATGAGCGCACTCGCAGCCGCAAGCGCGGCTGCCAGGTACGCGACGAGGCGAAATCCGCTGACGAACGACTCTCCAATTGCCTGTCGGATCTTTGGCCGGACTTCCTCGCGTGCATCATCAGGTATTTTCATGCTTACAAAGTCAGCGTGTCGTTCGAGGAGTTGCGCACCTACTTCAGAGGATATCGGCAGCCTGCGCAGGCGTTCGGCCAAACTTCTCTCAAATGTGTTCAGCATAACGATCCCGAAGACCGCGACAGCAAGCAGTGCCGCGATACGGGAAACGGCGTTGTTGATGCCCGAAGCGACTCCCGCGTGGCGCTCTTCAACAGCACCCATCACCGTGGTCGTCAGCGGAGCGACGCTCGTGGTCATCCCGATGCTCATGACCATCACCGCAGGGAAGAAAGTCGTCCAGTAACTTCCTGCCTGAGCTTCCGGCACGGCAAACAGGGCGAAACCGGCTGCCGCGATGGTAGGACCGATGACGAGCGGAAGTTTTGGGCCATAACGTTCGACCAGACCGCCCGCCCAGCGTGAGAGCAGGAACATCATGAGCACGAACGGCAAGAGGGCCGCTCCTGCGGCAGTCGCCGTGTAGCCTTGCACTTGAATAAGATTGAATGGCAGAAAAAAAAGCAGCCCGTTGAGAGCGGTGTAGAGAAACAGGGTCAATACATTCGCAGCTGCGAATGTTGGCGATCGAAAGAATGCGAGCGGCATCATCGGTTCTTTCTGGCGGGCCTCTACGCAAATAAATCCGGTGAGCGCTGCCGCGCCAATAGTGAAACTTCCAATCAACAACGGGGTGTTCAATCCATGGGAGTTCGATTCAATGAGACCGAAAACGATGCCGCTTAGTCCGAGTGTCGCCAATGCCGCACCCCGCCAGTCCAGAGGCCCCGTCGCTCGCTCATTACGGCTCTCAGGAACTCTTTGCCATGCAATCAGCAGAGCAACTGCCGCGAGCGGAACATTGATAAAGAAAATCCAGGGCCACGAAAAGTGCTCGACGAGGAAGCCGCCCAGGACTGGGCCAATTCCGGCGGCAATCGCGGTGAACCCCGACCACGTTCCGATAGCCTGCCCGCGCCTGTCTTTGCTGAAATTCGCGCTGATGAGAGCGAGACTTTCCGGCACAAGCAACGCTGCCGCCACACCTTGCGCGCCTCGCGCGAGGATGAGTTGGGTTATATTGGGGGCTAATCCGCACCAGACCGAAGCGACGGTAAAGAGCAAAACTCCTGCCAAGAAGACTCGCCTGCGGCCCAGACTGTCGCCTAACGAGCCACCAACGAGAATCAATGCGGCGAGCATGAGAGCGTACGATTCGACAATCCACTGCGCTTGGATTACGCTCGCACCAAGTTCTCTTTGCAAAACAGGGAGTGCAACGTTGACCACCGTACCATCAATAAACGTGATACTGGAGCCGAGAATGGCCGCTGCCAGCACCCACCGCCCCGCGGCCTGACCGCAGTCCTCCACGTCGGGTTGTGACCGCACAACCGCTTCATCGCATGGTTGTCGTGTGTTACCGAGCATCCGATTTTTCGGAAGACACCGTACATGATCCGTTGACTCACCGGTGCCCCGCGTAGGGTCTTCAGTTTCGTGCCTCGTCGGGCAGAATTTGTTGGGTCATCCACAAAGTTCGGCCTGGCCCAATCGACTCAAAAGCTAAACAAGCTCTCGACAAACCTCCGATCCCTCGAATCGGTCCAGCACTCAAAGAACGTATGCAGATCTGCGTTGCCCCGATGCGAATGGGTTCAGCAGTGGCGGTGCGGCAGGCCCGGGTAAACCTTGAGCGTGGAGCCCTTGACGTTCTTGGAGGACACCTGGGCGGAAGCGCCTGACAGTAGTGTCCGGATAGTGATTCTCTTGCGTTACATGAAGTTGTAGCAATTTCCCCCTTTTCCAAACCAATTGATAACTCCAAACGTCAGTTGGCCTACGACTGTGTGCAATTCGGCCCGTTGGGCATTTCTCCTTTAGATCCCTGGACGACAAAAAAGGTTCTCAATACGTTCTCAAATTGTTGAAATCGGGGAGGAACTTCTTGTAAGACGTTCCTCCCCGAACCCCACCTCAAGCACTTTTAGCACTCGCCGGCATCTGCATTTCCGGTGAGGAAATGCAGATGCCGGCGCATGATAGAAGTTTCTGGGAGGGGGTTTGGGCGGGACACTCATGCGCTCCGCGGGGACTCGTGTCGGGACCGGCGCCGGCGGTAATGCGTTACCTTAAACCAGATCCCTTTGGTGACTTCCCGCAGGCTTCCAGGACGGTGTTCCTAAATCGAAGAAGGTTGAATACGCCTTCGCTGTGTGATTGATCCCACAATTTGACTCCTTCGTTCAGCCAATCTTGCGCGGCCTTTATAGCCTTCTCTGG
>DATHCX010000079.1:0-36713 GCA_035319325.1 Desulfomonilaceae bacterium | reverse complement strand
CCCAGCCGTTCCGGGATCATCATGGTGTTGAACACGGCATAGGCTCCGTTCACCCTGCCGATGACGTTTCCCATGGGCACCTTCACGTCTTTGAACACGAGCCGTCCAGCACCCCCACCCCTGCATCCCATGAGTCCGTAGAGATACTTCGTATCAACCCCCTCGCTTCGATCCACTATGAAACACGTCAGGGCCTTGTGAGGCTCCGCAGTAGGGTCGGTGCGGGCGTACACCAGAAAGAAATCGGCGCCATCCGCTCCCACAATAAACCGTTTTTGGCCGTTCAGCAGAAAATATCCATTCTTTTCTACCGCAGTTGTGGTGCTCCCGAAGAAATCCGATCCCCCCCTGGGTTCAGTGAGGCATTCCGCTGCGAATATCTCCCCCTTGAGAAGAGGCTTGACATATTTTTCCCTTTGCTCGTCCGTGCCGTGCAGCATAATCGCATCGCACACCAGCTCGGCGCCGATGCCGAACGTGCACGAAAATATGTATCCCAGAGTGCCCACTTCTTCCATGAGCATGCACGTGGTAACCCAGTCCATGTCCCGACCGCCCCATTTCTTTGGATAGCGGCATCCGAACAAGTTTCTGCGGCCTGCTTCCTGGAGGAATTCCTTGGGAAACGTAATTTTGTCCTTGTCCATGTCCAGGATCATCGCCCGAGGAACCCATTTTACAAGGTCTCTGACTTCTTCCCGTATTCTGATCTGTTCTTCGGTCAGCAAAAAATCGAACACGTTACGCTCCTTTTTTTGGGCATTTCGGCATACGCTTCGCGGATCTCATCGCAACCGATCGTTGCAAGCGGTCCGACGCCTCGGCCTGAACGGTACACCAATGGGCTTGCCAACCCGAATGCGTGCGAACAATTCGCGGTATTCACTTCACTTTTTTAGCTGGGACAACCGGCTCCGGAGCTTCTGTTTAACGCTCAGAAGATCCTGTTCGAGCAGATGCAGTTCTTCTATCCTTTGCCGAATTTCCAAGAGTTTCGTTTCTCCGTAAGCGAGAGATTTTTCGATCTGCTCCACTTCGGCCAGTTCACCCGTTGTCATGCCTATCATCTCGGCAATTTCGTCGAGGGAATACCCGAAGCGCTTGCCCCTCAGAATGAGCTTCAGCCGTGCGCGGTCTCGTCTGGTATAGATGCGCTGGTTGCCGGCAGTCCGCTGGGGAGCAAGAAGTCCTTTCTCTTCATAGAATCGTATGGATCTGGGGCTGATATCGAATTCCCCAGCCAGTTCGGAAATGGAGAAGGTCCTTTTATCGGGGTGTTTGCTCATAGAGGGAATCGCCCGGTTCTATTTACGTTAACGTTAACGTTAAGTCTGCGTGGGTGTCAAGAAAAAAGTAGACCCGATTGTATCTATTTACGACCGGGAAAGGGCGGTCATTGCGAGCGAAGCGAAGCAATCTCGGCCTCTAAGTGTCGAGATTGCTTCGTCGTTTCACTCCTCGCAATGACAGAGCTTATACACTTCCCCCGAAAAACTGATTGTTTACACCCGATTATAATGTCTCTGTTAGGGGGAAAAAAAGCTGTCATTGCGAGTGAAGCAAGACAATCTCTTCCCTTAAACCAATGCGCCTTCACATGTAAGATTGGGGGGCACCCTTACTCTTGAAGGCGCATTAGTATTAGGTCAGTCATGGGGCGGACTACCAGGAATGGGAAATTGCCCCCTGCCTGCACGCCTGAACACAGGGGAGCGGAGGCTTGTTCGATACCGGTTTGCATTGGCCGCATGCGTATTTCATCTCCTTGTTCTTATCCTGAACCACTGTTGCAACTGGTTCTTCATTCATAGGATCGTTCGGGTCTTCGTCCGCCACCTCAAACACCTGTGCGGGACACGCTGTCACGCAATCCCCGCACCCATTGCATCGGTCCGTATCGATGGTGATGAAATATGCGCCCGAACCGTCACTGTATCCATAGTTGGCTTGCATCCTAGCTTTCCTGTTTTCTTGGTGATTCTTTCCGGGGTTCGTCGCATTCCTGTCGGCCGTCGCGTATCCATGGGCAAACGGGAAAATCCGTCCCGCTTCATGTGTGATGGAGGCTGCAGTCCTGAGGAGACGGGCTCGGGCGCCCGAACCTTTCCGCTCTCCCGCCTGCACGACAGACCCGAACAATGCGGGCCGTACGAATGGACCACGCTCGAACTTATTGTGCCCGTCCTTTTCCCTTCCGGCACAGAGCGTATCCGAAGAGGGCAGCGCCTGCCGCGCCCGCGAGTTGGGTGTCCCACTTGGTCTTCATGGGTTCCAGTCCCATTTTCTTCTTCAGCCGGTCGATGACGCCCCGGTTCTTCGCCATGCCGCCGGTAACGGCAAATTGAGGCTCAACGCCTACGCGCTCCAGGAGAGAATAGATCCTGTCCGCCATTGCTGAACAGTATGCAGCAAGAACTTCATTCGTCATCAGGCCCTTGCGAAGGAGGCCAGTCGCTTCCGATTTCGCGTACACGACGCACGTGCTCGACACCGGAGGGGGCTCCCGGTCTATCTGAAAAGATCTCTCGCCCACGTCGCCGATGGGCACCGACAGCAGATCGGCAAATACTTCCATTCCTCGGCCGGTTCCAGCCGCGCACTTGTCGTTCATCAGGAAGTTGGTGACTTTGCCTTTGTCGTCACAACGGATCGCCTTGATGTCCTGGCCGCCTACGTCGAGCACTGTTCTGACCTGGGACCCGTATATGAAGTTCGCCCCTCTCGCATGACACGCTATCTCGGTGACGGTCCTGTCTGCCATGGGGACATTCACCCGGCCGTAACCGGTACCGATGCAATAATCGATTCTTTCTTCGGTCATATCGGTGTGTTCAAGAGCGAATTTGAGAACGTTCCGGGCACTGTTCGGGCTGTCGGAACCTGTTCGCATGTTGCCGTAGGCAAAGAACCGTCCGTCCGCCATGATGACGGCTTGAGAACTCACGGAGCCTACGTCTATACCCAGAGTGATGATCTTGGCGTCCTGCCACTTTATATCGGGATTCACCCAGTTGGTTTCTTCCCACCTCCAGAATTCTCTTTTCGTTTCCTCAGCCATGTGTATATCCTCGGATCACATCGATCTTCTTCCGTTTCATCCGTTGCCGTCCTTGGCAGCAACCACGGCTGCGCCTACCGCCGCCCCGAACTCCGGACTCTCCGGGATGTAAACTTGATCTACTCCGAGCTCCCTTTTGAGAGCGGTCACGAATCCGGGATTGTAAGCCACTCCGCCGAGCATAACAATGTCCGGGTTCACCCCGATTCGGCGGATCATGGAAACGATTCGGCGTGCTATGGCGTCATGGATGGCTTTGCTTATGTCCTTCTTTTCGGTTTTCGCATGGATGAGGCCCACCACTTCGGATTCTGCGAAAATGGTGCACTGGGCATTCAGGGGAATGGGATTGTCAGATGACAGCGCAAGAAGACCCATGCCCTCCAGAGGGGTCTCGAGGGCTCGTGCCATGGCTTCGATAAACGTGCCCGCGCCGGCAGCGCATTTTTCATTGATCGCGAAGTCCACCACTCCGCCTTTCTCATCGCATTTCGCCGCGCGAGCCGCTTCTGCGCCCACATCAACGACGGTTCTCGCTGTCGGAAAGAAACAATGAGCGGCCATGACTATTGCTTTCATATCGTTCACTTTTATGTCAGCTTCTTGGATGGATTGAGCACCGGAGCCTGTTCCACCGATACGCTGAATTTGATCCCGTTTCATACCGGCACCCTCGAGAGCCAAATCCAGTGACTCTTTAACCGCTGCCGATTGGTCGAATCCCGTCAGAACGGATGCTTTTCCGATTATGTTTCCGTCATTGAGAATGGCTGTTTTCGTGTTTTTGGCACCGCAATCGATCCCTGCAGTGATCATAGTGAAGACCTCCTTCCAATCAGGGAGCCGATGATCCTGTGTACGCATACAATGTCACAAACTTAGTATTGCTTTTCGCAAGTTCGGTGCCCGATTTCATGGGCAAGAGAGATTGCTTCGTCGCTGCGCTCCTCGCAATGACAAGCCTGAGCAGTGTCATTGCGAGCGAAGCAATCTGCTCCGACAAAAATGTGCGACCTGATTCAAGAAAACCTGTATGTAGTACATGGCCCTGCGCGGGCATCCACCGTGAACGGAGAAACGCCGCCTTCCAGTTCCCACGCGTTTTGACACCATGTTGCATGCGGACTGCAGATACGCGGTGACCGTGCAAAACCGTGATTCTCGAGGGCGTCACGAATTCCCGGGGGACAGGCTTGTCACACGCGCACGAAGCTCCGTACCGTTCTCCGGTGATGGATCTTACATCTTTCCCCATCCTTGTGGAATCGCGTCGCGGGCCAACGCTTTGCCCGTTCAAGCAGGACGGCCACTCGCATGCGCTGCTTCTAAATCTTTATGGGCATTTGTGAGTTCCCTGGCCTTGGCCCGGTATTTCAACCGACTTGTTCTGAACCGGCGGCCCCCAGGGTTTGAAACCATTTCACGTATTTGAAGGAAAAATCGCCACGGGGGGGCGGCCTCACATGCATCGCGCCATTTCCGAGATAAAATGATTATTTTTTTTTTAGAATTCGGCTATACCTGTGGCGGCAGGACCTGCAGCCTTGAATCCGTCCGGCCGTAACGGTAGAATGCGCCGGCTGTGGAGGGAGGATAACCGCCATGACCACTGATGAAGAAATTCTTATAAGCCCCGAAATAAGCCAGGATTTTCAGAGTTTCGAAGAATTCTGCGGAGAAAATGCAGGAAGAGAGAGGGCTTACCTCGAGCTGGTTGCCAAGAATCCTCTGGACATGGACGCAGTCACTCTTGCGTTCACGATGAGGCATTTGGTGCGTTTGTCTAGGCATCTCATGGACATGCTTCTCGAATCGTTCAGGAACGAGTCTGTTCCGGAACTCGCAGACATTCTGGCGGTCCGGGGTGTACAGTTGGACAAGACCCAATCCGCTTTGCTGCGAGATGTCATCTTTGCCTTCCGCGATAGTCATGACTCAGAGTTCAGTGCCACCCTGGTGCGAGCATTCCAGTTGATGACCATCAGCAGGGAGCGCAATAAGGTGGCCCTAAACCTGGGTGAGGCCTATAGCCCACCTGAGGAAGGATGGACTCAGGAAGATTTTGGTGGCGACGATTCGATGCTCGAAACAGTCCGCGCGATCGAGGATCCCCACTGGGTAAATGCCGAGGAGATATAATCCATGAACCAGGACCAAATGTTGACTCCTGTTTCCGAACAGGGCAACCAGGTGGTGGATCTTGTCAAGACGGACCGTCACAAAGCTGCCGAGCTCATGGAAGCCCTGCCTCCCGAGGAGCAGGTTTCACTGGTGAGCCGCCAGGCGATGAAAGATCCGAAAGGGGCCCAGGAACTCCTCTTTTTGCTGAAAGATGAGAAGAGCCGCACCATAGTGGAAGGTCTGGGAGACAGAACCGTGTTTCGCATCATGAAATCCCAGAGTTCCACTCATATTGGCGTGCTATCGCTGTTGAAGCCGGAGAGAGTTCAGTCAATTCTGGACCTGGATCAGGAACTGTTTTCCACCAAGGGAATCACGGACCCTCAAGCAGCGTACCACTGGATGGTGAGTTTTCTTGAAGAGGACGATGCCACATTCGCCAGGCTATTGAGAAACATTGATATCAAGGTTGTCGCGTCCGCATTCCAGGATAAAATACTTCGGAACTGGGCGAGAACCGAGGACGCCGAAGAGGAGGACAAGAGCGCTTACCCTGCAGATTTCCTGGTAAAACTGGATCGGGGCGAACTGAAGCCGGACGACCTGGAAGTGAGTGATGAAGAAACTCTGGACATCCTCACCAAGATATATCTAACCGACGAATTCTATTTCAATGAACTTGTTTCGCTGATGATTCGGGAAGAAGATTTGAAATCCCGGACTGCGGAGGAAGCCTTCGACCGAATCCACAGCCAGGTGGGCGATATGTCAAAGCTCACCGAAGAAGCGGAAGACATGTTCGTTCCTCTGGATGATGAGTCCTCGTGAACTGAGGACTCAAGCACTTCGTTCCCCGAACACTAGCTGCGGATTCTTTGATGGGGCGATAAGGGTACGGATGCCGCACCCTTATCAAATTGAGGAAACCCTATTTCGGGCCACCCGGAATTGTTGCGGGAGCGGTGCCGGGAGCGGGCACCGTCTCAGGAGCCGGTGCGGTAAACTGCACGTTCATCTTTTTCCGGAGCGAGTCTGCGAGTTTCTCGTATTGCTCCTGTTGTTTCTGGAATCTGATCTGCTCGAGCAAATAATCCTTGACCTGATCGAAAGAATTTTCCTGGGCCGGTTTCTTGTCTTCCAGGAGCAGCACGTGCCATCCGAATTTGCTCTGCACCGGACCGACGGGCTGACCCGGTTTCATGGAAAACGCTACGTCTTCGATTTCCTTGACGAGACTTCCCTTCGGCAGCCATTCGAGGTTTCCGCCACGTGCTTTGCTCGGACAGATGGACACCTGGGAGGCTACGTCAGCAAACTTTTCTCCCTTCTTGAGGCGCTCCATGACGTCTTTCGCTTCCTTGTCGGTCTTCACCAGGATGTGGTGCAGGTGTACGGTTTCGGGCGTCACAAACTGGGCCCGGTTTTTCTCGAAATACGCCTTTGCATCCTCTTCCGTGGGAACAGGGGTGTCTTTCATGGCCTTTTCGAAGTACAGGCGTGCCAGCAGGTCCTTTTTGGTAAGCTGCAGCATTTTCTGGACTTCCGGTGTCTTGTCCAGTCCTTCCTTTTCGGCTTCGCCTGACATGATGTAAACATTTACCATATATTCCAGGATCTTCTGCCTGCCTTCCGGTGTCATGGAAATGGGCCGAAATCGCTCGGGAATTGCATTTGCCATGTCTTTCAGGTCCGCCTCGCTAAGCGACTGGTCCCCGATTTTTGCCAAAACCTGGTTGTTGTCTGCGGCACATGCGTATGGAGCGCCCGCCGCAATCACCATGGCGATGATGAGAGCAGACCAAAAAGAGCTAAAAATAGAGGGTTTGGTAAACACTTATTTCTCCTTTATTGGCGGTTTTGAGCTAACGAGCATAAATTACTATAGATATTCTACCATCCAGGCCAGCGTTATAGCACAGCGGTTAGGTCAAGTCAACACGAGCGCGGGCACGCCAGGACTATTGTTCTGAAAGAAAACACAACGAAAATCGAATGAGTTTATGAAGGCTGCAATCGTTCACTCCCGTGAAGGAATTGTCGTTTCCGTGTGTCGTTGCGAAGGGTGAAACGACGAAGCAATCTCGATACTTAAGGGCAGAGATTGCTTCGCTGCGCTCGCAAAGATGACTTTTTTCCCAATCCGTTTCTGAATGGACACTGAAATTTTCTTTTTTCCCTGGAAATCGCGCTCCTGATGCTTTAATGTTCTTAGGTTGGGTGCATGTTCGAATTGTTTGGGTGGAGTGCAGAGGGGAAACTGGGGTGCTTCGAATAGTAAAGAAAATTGCGGTGAAGCTGCTGATCGCTGTACCGGTGATTCTCCTTTTGTACCAGTATCCTTTCGGAGGAAACTCTCAGCAAATTAAGACCGTGGCACCGTCACACATACAGGCCGTAATCGTTGAGTCGGGGTTGGCAGTATCGTGGAAACCGGTTCCCGGAGCTCTGTCCTATACCATATTCTGGGGAACCGAAAAGGGCGAGTACAAGAGCCTCTTCAACACCGACCGACCGGGAGTCGTCCTCGCGAATCTGCGAAAGGGCGATCTGTATTACCTCGCAGTCACGAGCTGGACCAAGAACGGTGAAAGTAACTATTCCCAGGAGCAGATACTTGTCTACGACGATATGCCGTCGCACGCGAGGGCCCATCTGGCAAGAGGAAACGAATTCATGCAAAAGGGGGCTCTTGCAGAGGCGTATGCTCACATTTCAGTTGCGATCCAATTGGACCCGGTGAATCCCGAGGCTTACAAGGATCGGGCGCTGTTGTACGAGAAAGCCCAGAGGCCGGAACTGGCAAAACGAGACTATGCGACAGCAGAGAAGTTATACAAGAAGAAGCCCATATCTTTTGTTCCCACAAGACCGTCGGATTCCTACTAGTGTTCCCTCCCTCAATAAACTTACCTAACCGGCCGTCCGTACCTCTCCCGAAGTATTCATTGAGCAGTGGAGCCCGGCTTTGTCATTGCGACCGCAGCGAAGCAATCTCGCGTAGTTGCAGTATATGGGCTGTAGATTACTTGGTCGCGTCGCTCCTCGCAATGACACTGATTCGCGTGCTGGCCGGATCAGTGATATGATGGCTATCTGCGGGACAACATACCAGTCGCAGCGCTACCGGAATTGTGTGCTTCCGGCTGCCATTCAACTTACCGCTGGACAAAAACTGAAAACGGATTAACGTAGTTGACTCAATCGGAATTCTTACTGCGTCCTTGCTCGTTCCGACAGTTTCTCGCACCAGGAAGATCTGCATGAATTGGTTCCTATGGGCTGGAATAGGCTTCTCGGTTTTCATCCTAGTTGAATTGATCCGTCTGAACATTATGCTATACGAGGAACTCAAAGTTGAACGGCACTTACCGGCCTGGGTGACTTGGGACCGAGCCCAGCCGCCGGTGTCCGTGATCATTCCGGCAAAGGATGAGGAACAGAATATCGAACCGGCCGTCCGATCCGTTCTTGCTTCGGATTACGACCGCTTGCAGGTCATTCTTGTGAACGATCGAAGCCTCGACAGCACAGGGCCTATTATGGCGCGCCTGGCAAGAGAGGACCCCAGAATCCAGGTTCTTTCGATTCGAGAGTTACCCGAGGACTGGACGGGCAAAACCCACGCCATGTACAGGGCAGCCGAACGAGCGGACGGCGACATTCTCCTGTTTACCGATGCGGACGCAGTTTTCGATCGGCAAGTACTCTCGAGGGCAGCCCGATTCTTTGTGGACGAACATCTCGACATGCTATGCCTTCTTCCGGGATTTACCGAACGACGGTTCGGCGAAAAAGTCGTATATCCACATCTGGCACTGGGCTTTTCCTATTTTCATCCCCTGTCGAAAGTGAATGATCCGAGCCGGACCACGGCCATGGCATCGGGATGTTTTCTCATGATCTCGAAACGGGCGTACCTGCAGCTGGGAACCTGGGAAAGACTCAGGAACGAGGTGACGGAGGACGTGGCCCTGAGCAGGGTGGTGAAAGCAGCCCGAATGAAATTCAGGCTCCTGCGCGGAAGCGAACTCGTGAGGACTCAGCCGTTCGACGGAGTGGCCGCTGTGTGCCGATTCTGGCGAAGGACTTTTTACGGGGGGCTCCAAAAGAGTATTCCGAAGATCCTGCGACTGGCGGTGAACTATACGGCGATCGCGCTGCTGTCCGCACTCGTCGTGTGGTCGGGGGCTCTGTGGTTTACAGGTCCCCCTTCCCTTGCCGTGAGTCTGCTCTTCACGTTGTCTTCTCTGGCCATGGCGGCGGTAATCGTGCCGTTTTGTTTTCTGCTGCGCCAGGACGGGGTGAACTGGATCCATGGCTTAACTACGCCGATTGGCATAATTATAAGCGCTTGGGTTGCGTGGAGCACCTTGATAGTGGTAATTACGAATCGGGGAATTCGATGGCGGGGGAAGGTGTACAGATAGAAGAAGGGCTCTCGTCGGGCGCCGGAGCATTCGTTTCTGCGGTTTGCCAGGGGGGAGAAAACCATTGACCATATTCGGATCATCCTGTTAATATCCTCATTCGTACGCACGAGACCCCGCGTGAAAGGAGACGATTCAATGAATTTGCCGAGGATGGGGTTCTGCGCCGGAATCCTCTTGTTCGTTATCGTTGCCGGACTGGCAATGCCTGCAGTCTCATCGGCGGAGGAATACAAAACGTTCACGAGCGAAGAGTACGGATTCGTGATGAAATATCCCGCTACGTGGGTAAAGGTCGAACCTAAAGGAAGCTATTATCTGGTTTTTCAGGCTCCAGATCTGGTCGATAATTTCAGAGCCCGGATACATGTTGCCGCGCATAAGCCCGTGAAAGATCCTATCAGTGTTTTTTTGCAGGAATTGAGGAACGGCATGGCCGATCTGCAAAAAAAAGGATCCGTAAAGATTGTCGACGAAGGTGATTTCAAATGCGACGTTCCCGGAGCCTATTTCTTTTTCATTCAGGCTCTGGATGACAAACTCAAGATCTGGATGGACATCGTCATCGTATTTTACAAGAAAGATCAGACGCTCGTGAGAATTTCATGCCTGGCCCCGTCCCAAAGTATGGAACGATTCCAGGAGATGTTCAACGAGGTCCTGGTTTCCGTAAAGTTCGTTGATGGGCAGCAGCCCCCTGCACCCGCAACGCGTCCCGTTCCGGTACCCGGGCCGGCCCCCGGCACAGGCCAGACCGTGCCCCCGTCTCCGGCGACACAACCCAATGTCAGACCGGCTCCACCGACTCCCGGTGCATTACCCGCTACCCCCCAGGTGAAACCGGCGCCGGCGCTTCCCGGACCTGCACGGGAAGCCGAACCTGACGCGGAAGAGGCCCCTGGCGTGATTTCACCCGAACAACCGACGAGGCAACCGGCTCCGGCACCCAGATCCGGTCCCAGAGGCGGCCCGCTTCGAGAACCGGAAAGGCCCGCTACGGGCATAGTTAACTAGAACCAGCAGATTCACAGGGAACAGGCTCGAGGATATCCGGTCATGCATCTGCGCCGTGCGATAGAACTGTTTGACTCATATGAGCCATTCAGGCAATTCAAGAAATCCATATCAGGGCCGGTCCCTATAGAACTGGACAGCGACTTTTTGCGGGATCGGGCTTTGAAACTGGCGGAGCGCCACGAGGCGAAACCCGACAGGAGCGAGTTGCAGTCCGTTCTCTCGGAATTCTGCGTGTCTGTGGATCAGTCACGTTTTCATCAAGTCTTTGCAATGCTGGCCTTCATGGCCAAAACCCTCTTCAAGGACGTATCACCGGCCGTTTCGCCGGCAATCAGAAAGAAAATCGTGGAGTTCGACGGCCCGCGCTTCTTCTTTGTCGGGCACACGTCCTATTTTGACTACGTTCTCTCTGCCCAGCTGATACGACGAATCGGGATTCCAGCTCCCGTCACACACGTGAGCGGCGGCGTGACGAGAGGGTGGGCAGCCAACTGGCTCAAAGGCTTCAGGCATCTCGCAGTGCCAAAGATCTTATCGCCCACCCAACATAGGGCATATTCGTGGTTTTCTGCTGCCCTGGCGGAAGGCGTGGAAACCCAGACACTCTTTGCTCGAACTAGTAGGTACACCGTCCGTTCGCGTGACGGCATCCTGCGTGAACCGTACGTGCCTCACGGAGTGCTTGCCGCCGTAAAAGCGACCGGAAAGGCCCTCGTCATACCTGTCGCGATTTCGTACGCGGTCATTCCGGAGGATGGGCATCTTACCTCCCCACGATTTTTTCCGCTCCTTTCCATGTTTCCGAGGGCGTGGACCATACTGCTGCCGCTCTTTCTCGGTCTCGGAAACGCAGACAAGATTTTCAAGTACCTGGAAGGGGCTTTCGGAGACGTGAGCACGGACGTCGGTGAACCGTTCGAGTTGGCCAATGACGATACTCTCACGCTTCAACGGATTTCCCATAGAGCCATCGAGGAAATCGCTCGAAACAAGATGATTCATTCCAGCCAACTTGTTGCGAAAACCCTTCATGGCAACGATCCCATGACCTTCAGGAACCTCAGAGAAAAATTCGAAGAGGAGGTCGAGAACACCAAATTCTTTTTTAGGGCTCGCTACAGAAAAGATCCGCCGTTTCATCCTTCCATCGTTTCTGATCTGCCCGAGTCCCTGGGCCAGGGCGTGCGAATGCTCACACGGCGGGGAGCCCTTTCGCGGTCCATATTCAAACGCACGTATGCCACTGCGGACCCACTGCTCATGAGATTCTACGCGTATCATGCAGACCGACGGATCTATCCACTCAGCGGTCGCAATACCATGACGGTAGTAAATGCGGGAGTTTGGGGATATACGCTGGCGCTTCACATTGGTATGAATCTGTTGAAAAAGGAGGAATTGTCGGGGCATTCACTCGTTCTCTATGATTCCAGAGAGGATCTCATCGAAAAGCTCACGGTGGAAGGCAAGCATCCTTGGCATTTCAAGGAGATAGCACTTCCCCGGTCGGTGCGGCCTGAAGCGGACCTCATAGCCTCGGTGGGAGATACTTCGCTGATTCTCATCGTCACGCCAAGCAAGTATTTTCACTCCACCCTGGTGAAGGTACTGGAGCTCGCCCCGGACGGCAGCGATCTGGTAATCGCAACCAAAGGTTTTATTCCGGAAACTGGGCTTCTCCCGTGCCAAACGGCACGTCAGGAGATGGAACGGGTGGGAAAAAGGATGCGTATTTCGGTTCTGTCCGGAGCAAATTTGGCTCACGAGATAGTCCAGGGAGGAGCAGGAGTTACCCAGATAGCGTGTGAAGATTACGATACCTTTCAGCGCCTGAAACTTCTTGTGGAAACAGCTCGTTTTAGGGTGGTGTATTCGGGAGACGTGGTGGGAACGACTGTAGCTGCTGCATTGAAGAACGTGTACGCGATCGGTTTCGGCTTGCTGGAAGGCTCCAAGAAAGCGCCCGAGAATTTTCTCGCCACCTATTCCACCCTCGTAACCGCGGAAATAAGGCACTTCGGCATCCTGTTGGGAGCCTCGTCGGAGACCTTCGACGCCGAAAGCCAGGTGTGGATGGCGGATCTGCTGGCCACCTGCCGAGGCGGGCGGTCGGCGAGTTTCGGAAGAGATCTTGCCGCTATGGAGGAGAAATCGAGCAAGAACAAATCTGTCAGGACTCTCCTGGAGCAATATCGCAAGAAAAAAATAGCTATCGAAGGATTCGAGGCTTCCCGCTTCGCCAAGAGAATGGCGGCCCAAAGAGGATTCTATCCCCCCATCCTCGGAGAAATCTATTCAATACTCCATGGCGGCAAAATGCTCAATGTGGATGAATTGATCGAAAAATGCCTGGATGCGCTCACTCACAAGAGCACCTATCCCGTACCCTCCATAACCAAATCCCGCTCCATGAGACTTTGACGGATCGGGAAAATCCCACTGGGCGTTTTTCCACCAGGAATACTTGAAGCGGGGCACAGGTAATGATGAATACCAGCGACTCAGGGTCGGTTCTGCCTATTTGTGTCAAGGACCTTAAGGCCGGGGACACAATTCTTCAATATTTTCTCTTGAAATCCAAGGACCTGCGCAAGACCCGATCCGGCGAGAACTACCTTGATCTGGCGCTCTGCGATGCGACCGGGACAATTTCGGCGAAAATATGGTCCGATGCAATGCGAAAGTGGGGACAAGACTTCAATCCCGGGGATTGCGTGAAAGTTGAGGGCCGCGTCGAATTTTACCGGGATCGCGGTCAAATTATCATAGACAAAATCCGCGCAGCCGATCTGTCGGAAGTGCCCGACATAGAGGTTCTGATACGGTCAAGCGAACGCGATCCGGACTGCCTGTTCGAAGAGCTCAAAGAGATTGCTCGGTCGCTTGAACCTTCAGACCTTGCCGCACTCGTCGGGACCGTGTTGGAACGGACGGAAAGCGCGTTCAAGAGCTATCCTGCGGCCAAAATGGTTCATCATGCGTACAAGGGTGGGCTCGTAGAGCATGTGCTGGCGGTCACCCGGAAGGTGGAGACCGTCATGCAACTGGAGAATAAAGTGAACCGGGGTATTGCGCTTGCGGGCGCCATACTCCATGATATAGGAAAAGTGCTAGAGTTGAATGCTTCGGGACAGGGCAGAACGCTACAGGGTAGACTTATCGGGCATGTGGTCCTCGGAGTCACCCTGATTCGCGATATCGCAGCGGAACAGGGCAATGACGGCGCGACATGGCTGCCGGAAATCGAACATATCGTGCTATCCCATCACGGCGAACTTCAGTTCGGCGCTGCGGTGAGACCTATGACCCGGGAAGCCATGATGGTACACTTCATGGACAATCTTGACGCGAAACTGAAGATTATCGACGAAGCCCTTGAATCTGCGGACGCGGACGGCTTTGCCCCTTATAATAGATGGCTGGAAGGACGTCCGTTTTCCGGAAGCCCTGTCCTCCCGAAAGAGGTGAACGATGAATGACATAGAAGAACGACTTGCCCTTATTCGACAAAAATCCATGGAACTCAGAGGTTATCTTTGACCTGGATGCCAAGATTTCCCGCCTGAAGGAACTGGAAAAGACCCAGGAACAATCCGAATTTTGGAACAATCCTGAAGCAGCTCGATCGCTCCTGACAGAACAAAAGCAAATCAGCAGGCTCGTGGAAAAATTTGCTGGGCTCGACAGAGACCTGGAGGACACGGCCGTCCTCCTGGAACTGGCCCTGGAAGAGGAGGACCAGTCCGTCTTGAAAGAAGTCGAACAAAAGCTCGACTCTATCGAGGAATATATTCGCGGGCTGGAAGTCCAACGGATATTTACTCTCCCTGAGGATACCGGCGATTCAATCGTGGAAATCCACGCGGGAGCCGGAGGCACCGAGGCTCAGGACTGGGCGGAAATGCTCCTGAGAATGTACCTCAGATGGGCCGAGCGAGAGGGGTACAAGAGTGAAGTACTCGACACCCTGCCCGGCGAAGAAGCGGGAATAAAATCCGCAACGTTCTCCGTGGAAGGCGAATACGCCTATGGCAGAATGAAAGCCGAAGTAGGCATACATCGGCTGGTCCGTATTTCTCCGTTCGACGCCAACGCGCGGAGGCATACCTCTTTCGCAGCTCTATTCGTGTATCCGGCCGCGGACGAGAGTGTGGACGTGCAGATAAACGAGACGGATCTCAAGATTGACACATACCGCGCCTCAGGAGCCGGCGGTCAGCATGTCAACAAGACGGATTCAGCGGTAAGAATCACCCATGCTCCCACGGGAATCGTTGTCCAGTGCCAGAATGAGCGTTCCCAGCACAAGAACAAAGCCATGGCGATGAAAATCCTGCGATCCAGGCTGTACGATCTGGAACTGGAAAAGAAGCGGGAAGAGAAAGACAGCCTCCACAAGGACAAGAAGGACATTGCCTGGGGGTCGCAGATCCGGTCCTACGTGCTTCAGCCTTACCAGATGGTGAAGGACCACAGGACCAATGTCGAAATCGGTAATGTGAGCGCTGTGCTGGACGGAGACATCAACAGATTCATCCAGGAATACTTGCTGCTCCAGGCCCGCCAGTCCGCGTAATGCCTTTGAGCCTTTACATATAAGGAGTCTCAAAAGTACTGTCGGTTTTGATGAGGCGAAAAGATTCGAAGACTGTCGTTGCGAGGGCGAAGCCCGAAGCAATCTCCAACCGACCGAAACTGAGGTTGCTTCGTCTTTCTGCTCCTCGCATTTACGTGATTGGACCACCGGCATGCGTGCCGGAATTATGAGAAAATTCGACACAATTTTCCACAACTACTGTAACAGACTAAGTAATGCTTTTCGTAAGTTCGGTGCCGGATTTCATGGCCAAGAGAGGTTGCTTCGTCGCTGCGCTCCTCGCAATGACAGGGCCGAGCAGTGTCATTGCGAGCGAAGCGAATAAATCTGCTCCGATAAACATGTGCGACCTGATTTAAGAAAACCGGTACTGAGTTCCCCGATGTTTCCTTGCTTGAATACCAGGTGACTCACGCGTCCCTGCGCGCCGCTCCTCCCACTATTTCTTTTCCGCGAAGT
Source organism: Desulfomonilaceae bacterium (assembly GCA_035319325.1). GTDB lineage: Bacteria > Desulfobacterota > Desulfomonilia > Desulfomonilales > Desulfomonilaceae > DATHCX01. Next base: position 21,034 of record DATHCX010000079.1, on the reverse strand, counting down.
AGCCGGCAGCTTCATGGGGGAAAATGGCGTGGATGAGAATCTCTTCGTCCGTGAGCCCCGGGAATTTCTGCTCAAGTTCATGCCACATGGGCGGCAGCAGCTCCGCCGGACGTGCGGTCACGGGTGCTTCGCCCTTGAGCACCCTGTCCTGCAACTCTTTGTTGACCGGAGCCGGGGTTTCGCCATACAGGCCCTTGAGCAGGTTCGCTGTGTGGTTGGCGATGATTTTGTACCGTCCCAGAAGAACGTTGAACGTCGCCTGCGACACGACGATTTGTGACGTGGGCGTCACCAGCGGAATCCACCCGAGGTCTTCCCTCACGCGAGGAATTTCGTCCACGATTTCGTTGAGCCTGTTCAGAGCATTTTGCTGTTTCAATTGGCTCGTGAGATTGGACATGACGCCTCCCGGAATCTGCGTCACCAGCATTTTGCAATCAACACCGCTGTACGGCGCTTCAAATTCGCTGTACGCTGTTCTCATGGTCTTCGCTTCTTCCGCGGCGGCAGTCAGTTTGGCCAGATCGCAGCCGGTATCGTACCCGAGGCGGTGTAGAGCGAAAACGAGAGATTCCGTGCACGGATGGCCGGTTCCGCCCGCAAACGGGCTCAACACCGAGTCGATCATGTCGCATCCTGCTTCTGCGGCTTTCAGAGCGGACATCATCCCCATACCACAGTTATCATGGGTGTGCAGGTGGATGGGGACACTCACGGCCTTTTTCAGAGCAGTGACGAGTTGGAACGCTGTGTACGGATCTATGAGGCCGGCCATGTCTTTGATGGCGATCTGGTCCACTCCCTTGTCCTCCAGCTGCCTGGCTTTCGATACGAACTTTTCTGTGGTGTGGACAGGGCTGATGGTGTAGCAGACCGCGCCTTCGGCAATTTTTCCCTCTTCCCTGACTGCTTTGATCACGGCTTCGTGATTTCTCATATCATCAAGCGCGTCGAAAATACGAAATACGTCGATTCCATTTCTTGCTGCCACATGAACGAATTTGTGGACCACATCGTCCGGAAAATTCGAGTACGCTACCAGGTTTTGCCCACGGATCAGCATCATGCTCTTCACATTCGGCATTGCGGCCTTTAACACGCGAGCCCTCTCCCAGGGATCCTCCCTGAGGTATCTGACACACACGTCGAATGTGGCGCCTCCCCATGTTTCAGCTCCGTAGATACCGGTGTCCGCCATTTTGTGTGCGACCTTGAGCAGATCGTCGAGCTTGATTCGGGTTGCAACTTTACTTTGAGAGCCGTCCCTCAGTGTGATGTCAAATATTTTTACCTGTTTCGCGCTGTCGCTTTTCATACCAACCTCCAGGATTCGTTGTACATATTTCCGCGCTGCAGCTGATTGTATCCTCTGAAAACCGAGATGTATTCCGCTGCGCTTTCAGATTCTTCATAGAGAAACAGCGATGACTCTTGGGTAGAGAGTGCCCTGCAATTTTACACGAATTTATTTCATTCCCAACAAAAAACTTCAGCGAGCCTCCTTCGGCACTCGGAAAGCCCGATACGGATTCGCTTTTTTACAGGTAACTCGATTCTGGGCACAGGCTTGTGGCATGCCTTCGCTGGGGACTACGCAGAGCCGTCCCATCACTTCGCTCAGGAGAGCCACCAACTCACATCTCATAAATCTTGTGGCGAATGCGTACGATCTTATGTTCCCGACGGAAACAGTCTTGCCACCAGCCGAGTCTCGTCTTCTCTCGTTTCGGTCTCGCCGTCTATTCTGGCATTTCGAAGAGTGACCAGGATTTGATTGAACATCGGCCCGGGCTTGTGGCCCATTTGGATGAGATCCTTCCCTGTCAATATGGGTTTCACAAACCTGAGGGTGTTGATGTAATCCGCAATACACATCCTGGTCTGTTCCCGCGCTGTCTTGGACATCATAAACAAAAGTGATTCCAGTGACAACCTGTGGAGCGCAGCTGCGACCTCGCTCGGTTTCTCCGCCTGCCCTCTCGCGAGAATTGCCATGCTTTGCCTCATTTCCGTCCGTTCGTTCAGATGATGCTGCACCCTGGGGGTCACGAGGGAAAACCGCTGCATCACATCGCAAAATTGCTCGTCCGTGAGAGCGTCGGTGAGTGCAAAGAAATACACCATCCAGGAGTCGATCTTGTCCTTCAGAAACAGATATTTCCACCACGAGAGCACGCTCATTGCCGCTTCCACGAGCTCTTTGCTCTTGTTCGTAAAATTCAGAGCCGGATGGAGTGCCTGGAAGATGCCGTGACCGGCCATCATGGCAAGAGGTGTCAGTGGGTTCTTTTCGTTGAGCATGTAAATGATTTCGTTAAGAAGCCGCTTGCCCTCCACTTTTTCAAAGAGCTTCATGCGAATTGCGGCCTTCATCAAGTTGAGGGTGTGCTTGCCTACGGCAAACCCGAAACGGCTGCTGAAGCGGACTGCGCGAAGGATTCTCGTGGGATCTTCCACAAAAGCAAGGTTGTGAAGCACCCGAATTACCTTCTCCTTAAGGTCCCTGGCACCGCCGAAGAAATCTATGACCTGGCCCAGGGTCCGAGGGTTGAGGCTTACGGCAAGCGTATTGATCGTAAAATCCCTGCGATACAGATCCCGTTTTATGGAGCTGGTCTCAACAGTCGGCAGCGCGCCGGGCCGGGCATAGTACTCGTGCCTGGCCGTGGCTATGTCAATCTTGAATCCGTCATCGAACAGCACCACAGCAGTACCGAATTTCTCGTGGCCTCTCACCCGGCAGTCGGAGAATTCGCCGGCGAAATCTTTCGAAAAAGGGATGCCTTCTCCTTCTATGACCAGGTCCACGTCCAGGTTGTGATTGCGCAGCAGAAGGTCCCTTACCGCACCTCCCACAAGATAAGCGGCCTCTCCCCGCCGTGCAGCCACTTCGCCGGCACGGCGCAGTGTGCGCAGGACGCGATCGGGCAGCCGTTCTTCCATTAATTTACGGATACTCTTGCTCCGCATCCTGCCGACGGGGAATTCGTCAGGACCGGCAGAGTCACTCGTCCTGGGCAGTTTCATGTGCTCCAAGAGATCGCTTCGACTGATCACGCCGACAACCTTGTCCTCCTGAATAACCGGGACGATTCTCTGTCGTCCTTCGATGGTGACCCGGAGTACCCGCTCTATGGACTCGTCAGGGGTGACGTAAATGATCCCCGGATTCATATAGTCGCGGACCGGCTCCCGTTCGAGGCCGTGATGAAGAGCTTTCTCGACGGCGTTTCTGTGGAGAATCCCGAGTATGGCGCCGTTTCTTACCACAGGCAGCGAGCTGATCTGGTACCGGCTCAGGTACTGGCCGGCGTTGCCGATCGTCTTGTCCGGTTCGATGGTAATCACCGGGCGGCTCATAATTTCTCCGGCCTTTTGTTTTGGCCGAACTTTTTCCCTCAGCAAGGCGATCAGACGGTCTCTGGCCTCATACAGCGAGAAGTTCCTGATGGTGGCGCTTGCTGCCGTGGGATGGCCGCCTCCCCCGAATTCAGCCGCAATTTCCCCGGCGTTCACTTCTTCCAGATTGCTGCGTGCGATGAGATGCACCCGATCTTCCATCCGGACTACGGCAAAGATGGCATCCAGGTTTTCCATGTCCTTGTACTTGTGAACCAATATGGCCAAATCCCCCACGTAGCCTTCCGCTCCCGCAGTAGTGACCACAACCTCGATGCCGCCGAGGTTCAGGACCTCCGATTCCTCTATCAACTGATGCAAGACCTCGATCTGATCCTTGCTCAAATCGCTTGTCATCATATTGGATATGATATTGACATTTGCGCCTTTTTCCAAAAGCCATCCGGCTGCTTTCAGGTCTTCCGGGGTGGTGGATGAAAAGCCGAAAGATCCCGTATCTTCGTATATGCCTAAAGCCAGAACAGTGGCCTCTTCGGCATTCACGTCTATGCCGCGCTCTCGTATCATGTCAATGAGTATGGTGACGGTGGCTCCCACTTCCCGGACGACCTGGACATCCCCCTTCACGTCGTCTTCCGAATCGGGATGATGGTCGTAGACATGAATGTCCACCTTGTCGGATTCCGCGACGGCAGCGAACCTTCCTATTCGGCTTTTCTGGCGCGTATCCACGAGAATGAGCCGATCGATCTTGGTCAGATCTATATCCCTTGCCCTTTCTATTGACAAAATGTACAGGGTTGATTCCATAAAGAAATCCCGCAAGTTCTTTTCCTGGGAACCAGGAAAGACCACTGCAGCCCCCGGATAGAGCTTCTTGGCCGCAACCATTGATGCAAAGGCATCAAAATCCGCGTTTACATGCGTAATGATCAATTCCATTCGTTTTCCTGCGGCCCGTTCCCGATGGGCCGCGCCTCCGTTCAGTCGAATTTCGCTATCAGGGTTGCGCCTGAAAAACCATTGTGCACCGTTCGTCGGTGGTGTCGGCCAGGGCTCACCGCCACTTCCCGATGTTCCACAAGACTGCATGGTGCAGATCCCCTCTCCTCTTTTCCAAGAAAGATTTGGCGATCTGACGCTACCCGCCGCAAGTGACCCGCTCCCATGCTACATAGTTTAGTCACCGGGGTTCGGCGGAGGTTTTGAAAAGGCGGTTTGCTTGAAATGAACATAATAGCAAGTTTTGCGATGCACAAAAACTTGAATCTGGGTGTTCTTGTATCCATTCAGTGACGGGCGGGAAAAGGCTGTCATTGCGAGCGCAGCGAAGCAATCTCGGCCTTTAGGTATCCAGATTACTTCGTTGGCCGGGCACGGACAGCCTTTTTTCCACCCGTGGCGGAATGGATTCGGGGTCTTTCATGTAACAGCGAAGAGCTTCCCCCGGTGGAATTCCGCGCAACCGGGAACAGGCTCGAATGGGCACAACTTGCTGGTCTTCATTTCCTGGACCGGTTTGTCTCCAGGTCGCGTGTGAACGCCAAAATTTGTTCGCTACGTCTTGATCCGGGCTGGCGGACCGACTATAATTCGCCTCCATATCTGCCGCGACAAGGTTGAAGCATATGAGAAACGTCTTATTCACTTGTCTGTGTATTGCAGTCACAATATGTTTACTCCATTCCATACGTGCAGATGCAAACGAAGATCTCTCCAAATGGACGCGCTTCAAGGTCATTCAGGCTTCTTCGGTCGTTGCAGATGGATTAGTCCGCGTGCCTCTCGAGTCGGGTATTCTCGAGAAATGCAGGAGTGACTGGGGAGATTTGCGGATAATATCGGCCGACGGGACTGTCACCCCGTTTCATGTAGAGGAAGGGAAGAACACGGAGGGCTCTGCACCGATTCCTGCGAAGGTGTTCAAGGTTGTCAGGACTCCCGGCAAATGGACCGACATGTGGATTGACAAGACCACAAAATTTCTCAGCTCAGGTGTCATGATCCAAACCACCTCCAAAGATTTTGTCCGAAAAGTGGAAATCCGCGGTTCAGATAACGGCCGGGATTCGTATATTATCCGAATGGACGCATTAGTGGCCGACATCGTCAAACCACTTGCGGTCTCGAGCCTCGACGTCGTGCATCCTCTGAACAATTTTCAATACATACATCTACGAATATTGGACGGAGATCTTCCGCCTTTGAAGATAGACGGCGCGTCCTGCATTCCTCCCGACGCGGATTCCGCTCCGGCTAAACGTCTCGACATGAGAATCATGGAAAATAGACCTGACCCCGGAACAGGATCGACAGTCGTGATCGGTGACCTGGGAGAAAAAAGGTTTCCTCTGACGCGGCTAACACTCGCCATGCAAGATAAGGATTTCGTAACAAGGGTCACTGTTCACTCTGCGGGCACCGCGTCAACCGAGACGTGGAAGAAGGTATGCGAAGGCACCGTTTTCCGGTTGCATAAAGAAGACGCTGTAAAGGAAAAACTCGCTATTCCCGTGCAGAGGGAACTTGGAAGATACATAAAGATAACCGTGCCGAACGGCGGACGCCAGGCAGCGACTATCACGAACGTGGAAGCTCTCGCAGTAATGCCTTCGGCAATATTTGAATATCGAAAAGGCAATGAGTATCGGCTTTTGTACGGAAATCCCAAGGCCTCGCCGGAACAACCGCACACTCCCGCGGTGGAACTGACCAGGGGTCTTGCCACTGCTCCCATTCTCGATACTGGCGAAGAAAGGAAATTCACCGCGTTCCGTCACGCTGACCCTGCGAAACCTGCGGAAAAAGCTAAGAAAAGCGGGTGGGGGAAAATACTCGGTATCATGATGGTAGCGCTAGGGTCGTTGTTGCTATTCAGCCTTATCCTGAGAGCCCGTTCCTTGAGACGAGCGCGGCGTTCCAGGATCATGAGATCACGGGTTCACTATTAGTGTTAAAGACGGACTCGCGAAAGGACTAGGATATTTCCTCGCGCAGATTGAACGTCATTCTCGTGCTTCCGATCGTAATCTCGTCGCCATCTTGAAGCTGTACCTGTGTGGTGACGGTCTCGCCATTGACCTCCGGTTTTTTCAATCCCTCAGCATATGCGAGAAAAAATCCGTTTGGCCTCTTATTGATGATCGCAGCGGTCTTGCCCACAAGGAGCCCCGAACACCGTATATCGGTCTCATCCGACTTGCCCAGCGTGGTGAGGCGCTTGGTCAAATCGATAATTTGCGGAGTTCCCCCGGACAGAATGGTAACAGAACCGAACAATTCTATTTTCTTGGGTTTCTCAACAGGTTGGTCCGTTGAAGTGCCGTCATCTGCAGCTTGTTTTGCCAGTAATTCCTGCTGAGCCTGGGTGTCCAGAGGCCGGGTCTCACGAAACTCCAGAGCAGATTCTTCTTCCTCCACCGGATCCCTGGACGGCCATTCCGATTCGGGGCGCAGATCCACAAACTCCAGAACGTGTTTTCCCACAATGACGTTGTCACCGTTAAAAATTCTCTCGCGGTTCACTTTCTTCTCATTGAGAAAGGTCCCGTTTAGTGATTCCAAATCCACCAGGACATAGGAATTCGGTTCTTCGAATTCTATCGCGGAATGGTGGCCGGAAACAGCCATATTGTCTATGACCACGTCGTTGTCATCGCGTCTGCCGATGGTAACGGGAGTACTGTCGAACTTATACTCCTCCAGAACCGCATCCTGAAATTTCAGGACCAGCTTGAACATCGAAGTCCTCCACGAATATTGCTGTCACTACTCCGGGAACAACGTGAACTTCCCGCAGCAGTGAGCATGGCTCTCATTCCTGAGGCCTCCCCGCGCTTCCCGTGTCCTCGAGAAACTGCGTGAGCGTCACCGTAGTATTGTCGGGCCCTCCCCGGTTATTCGCCTCGTCAACGAGGCGGTCCAAGGTTTCCGGACCCGGTTTGCAGGTCAACACCCCATTCAGGATTTCTTCATCGGACATTACTGCGGTGAGTCCATCCGAGCACATGAGAAAGATGTCTCCGGGAATAACCGCAAGTTCGTCTATGTGAATTCGAATCCGAGTATCGACTCCAATGACTGATGATAGGATATGTCTTAGTTGAGATTCCCGGGCCTCCTCGCGACTCATGATTCCACGTTCCACCTGGTCTTCGGCCAAGGTATGGTCTTTGGAAATCTGCTCAATTCTGTTGTTTCTGATGAGATACATTCTGCTGTCGCCCACGTTTATCATGGAAACGACCAAGCCGTGAATGGCCATACCCGTCAACGTACATCCCATGCCTACCAATTCATCGTGTTCCAGCGACTTTCCAAGCACTACTCTGTTGGCTTCGAAGGTGGCCTGTCTGAGCAAGTTGGTTTCGAAGGTGAAACTATGATCGAATTCTTCGATAATGTCACTCTGGTGATCCTTCGAATGCATCTTATAGAAGGAAGCTATCGTCTCCATGGCCAGCCGCGACGCTACCTCACCCGCCCGGTGTCCGCCCATTCCGTCCAGCACAAGGATGAGTTCATGGTCGGGATCGAGGTAATAGCAGTCTTCGTTCACGGTTCGCTGTTTTCCCACGTCCGTGAGGCCCCAGGATTCGGCGATGACTTGCCCTCCCTTAACGAGAAAGTAATGTTGAGAGTTCAACGTGCGATTCCCAGTAGTTTCTTGTTCGAATAGGGCGTTTTCACTACGCCAATATACTCTAAATCCGGCAAAAATATAACGAGTTTAGACGCAGAAATCAAGAACTATCCGCTGGTTTGTTTTCCTTGGCTGCGTATCATTGTTCATGGGATTGCCGGTTTCATTCGTCTCGACTTGGTCTTCGTTTTGTCGGTTGCCCTGAATTGCGGGTGCGCGGTAACCACATGCCGGAACAGCAGACAAAATGGGCGTACGCACACCAGGGCCTCTCATCGCCAAGCGCAAGTATATACAATCACTCGCATCGGGAGCAAGACTCCGGAATGATCTTTTGCTCGAACAATGAGCAGGAGTATTGATTTATCATCGGATCGGATATAAAGTGCTCCATCCGGGAGGGACACTGGAGGCCTTGGAGATGGATCGTGGCGACGAAAAATCGCAAATCCTTGACCATTTTCTTTTCGTTATACTTCTCATGTGTTTTTTGGGCCTGGCGGCGGGCTGCCAGGAAATTGATACACTGAAAAGAGAACTGCTGAAGAAAGCCCAAGGCAAAATACTTAAGAAACAGAATCAGTTCACCCCACGCGACGGCATTACCATCAGACCGTGCTCGCTGTATCAGACTGCAAATCCCAATTCGGAGATTATTCGGAAGCTTCCGGCAGAAACTCCCGTTTTTCTGGTGGACAAAGTGGGCGAATGGTACAGAGTTCGTAGTCGCGACGGCAGAGAAGGTTATCTTGAGCAAAAAGTCATCGGTGGCCAGGAGATCATTCAGAGAACGCACGAACTGCGACGGTCAATCGAAGGAATGCCGGCCCAGGGTGAAGGTGTAATAAAGACCAAGGCGAATTTCCGACTGGATCCCGGAAGGCAACACGAAGTTATCGAAGTGCTGCCGCCCGGGAAGAAGCTTGAAGTGTACGAACGCGTCGTCACGTTGCGCCGAAATCCTCCGCCCGGGGAAAAGAGCGCGACTCGAGGTCGTCCGGGCGGCCAACAGGTGGCATTGGAAGACGTGCCGGGGGTTGAAGACGTCTCTGACGATTCAGTGAAAAAGGACGTCTGGTACAAGGTCAAGATTGAAGACGGCAGGGTTGGGTACATTTACACTCATAACATGAGTCTGACGCCGCCTGAGGACATTGCCAGGGAGGTGCCTTTCATGCGCATGGTCGCCTGGCGGGCGGTCACCAGCATTGACGATCCCGACAGAGGAGCAAAAAACAACTACATCGTGGCATATGCTCCCATTGGAAAAGACGCAGGTTGTGATTACACGAGGCTCTATTTCATGAGCTGGTCCGCCAAGCTCCACAGACGCTCGGTGAGCCCGTTGCAGAAGCTCAATGGTGTCCTTCCCATCACCAATTATCATTTTGAAGGCAAGCCGGGATTCAGCGTGCGCTCGCTCCACCCCACGAAGAAAGACAAACTGGTCCTGTCCAGCTTTGTGTTCGCAAAGGGGGGAATAAGAAAGGTCAGTGAAGAAGAGATTCCGAATAACGCGGAAATTCATTGACTATAGGAATTCTCAAAAGAAATCGCGGATCGGCTATGCGAGATGCCACAAGCTTGTGGTTGCGAGGGCGAAGCCCGAAGCAATCCCGTTCGCCAAAGCGAGATTGCTCAGTCACTACACTCCTCGCAATGACCTGCTTCAACATGGCACATGCAAGGGAGGACTTATCAATCCGACAATACTTTCGAGAATTACTATATGGTTGCGCCGAGAGACTGCAGTCCTTCCCCCGGTCTTTGTAAACGACCGATACAACGTCACCGATCGTCTCCGATTGTTCCTGCAACAGGATAGTTTTCCAGTGGAACAAACCCGAAAACAGTCGCCAAGATGTTTTGGGGGAAAGGCATCAGGAGTCGATTGTAGACTTTAGCGGCATTACTGTAGTTTTTTCTGTTGAACGCTACCCGCCGGCTTGTTGTAACCACTTTTTTCCATTGAGACAAGAAGGGGGGGTATTGGGAAAGTCCCGGTTTCGCCAGGGTCAAATTTTCGATCTGCATCAACAGCCGTTCTATTTCGTCTACGGCCGCCACCATACCGACCGGATCTGCGGATCGCAATGAAACCGATCTTGCTTCGAGCAAACCTTCGGCGAGCCTTGCGTGACCGGGCTCAAATCCCCTGATTGCCTCCGCCAGGCCTGGAAGTGCTTCATTTCGATCTCTTACCGACCGAAGAAAACCATCCCATTCCGATCCTGCTTCAAGGCGCACTTCTTGAAGCACAGGACGCATGGTGAGAAACGAGATCAGGACCAGGATCAGGAATGCTACGAGAATGGAACAACAGATTTCAATGACCTTGGATAGCGTCATGCTGCGACCTCGATCGGCCCCTTCTTTCGGAATGAAATGATCGAGAGGCACAGAGGTGCAGTCTAAAGGATAATATCGTGGCTTCATTTACCCGTGGCCTTCGCCTGCGCGCTAGATTCTTTCGATACTGACCTTACAGGCCGAAAAAAACTCTTTGTTGAACACAGGGATTAAAATCCGCCCGCTTTCTCAACCCGAAGAGAACCCGATCAACACTGAAATTAAGGGATGCTTGTATACGCGACGGCTTTTCCTGTCAACTCAAATTAACCGAATTATCGAATCCTTTTGTGGAAGAAAATGGATTACGCGGAACTGGTGAGAACCCGCGGCCACGCATTGCAAAGATAAGAAAATCGGTCGGGTTGACTTTTGGTATATCAACTATTCTAATAGGGTTTATGCCCAACCCCGGAAGTGGAGGAATCACCCAATGCCCCAAGAAACGGATCGCAGAGAATTCTTGAAGACGGGATTGATTACCACAGCTGCACTGATCGCCTCTGGACCCGCCTTTTTCGGTCCGAATCCGTCCTGGGCTCTGGAGCCGGTTCAAGCCGGCGGCTCCGGCGGACCGGATGTTGTGATTTCACACGGCCGCAATCCCGAAGTCATTACGAGGGCTGCAGTGGATGCTTTGGGCGGAATGAAGCGGTTCGTCAAACCTGGGGCCAAAGTGGTGATCAAACCGAACATGAGTTTCGCAAGCGGGCCGCAGTCTGCTGCCAACACTCACCCCGCCGTGGTCAGCGAAGTCGCGAAAATGTGCGCGGAATCCGGGGCTTCCAGGATCCTGGTTCTGGACAATGTCCTCCATCAACCCCAGGACTGTCTCAAGCTTTCGAAGATTGCCGAACACTGCCAGAATATCCCCAAGACCGGCGTCCATGTTATCAAGGGACAGAGGATGTTCAAGGAAGTCAAAGTGGAAAACGGTGTTGTGATCAAGTCAATGGCTGTGGCTTCAGACCTTCTGGATTCAGACGTCCTCATTGCAGTCCCTGTGGGCAAATCTCACGTGATGTCCGGTGTCAGCTTGTCCATGAAAGGAATGATGGGCCTGATATTGGATCGACAAACGTTTCACAGACAGAAACTTCACGAAGCCATCGTCGACATGGTTACACTCTTGAAACCACACCTGGTGGTGATCGACGGCACCAGAATCTTGACCACCGGAGGCCCGGGCGGTCCCGGAACCGTTGTGCCCCTGAACCTGGTCATAGCTTCGCCGGACATGGTTGCCGCAGACGCTCAAATGGTGGCGCTGGGGACGTGGTACGGTAAAAAAGTGGAACCCGCTCAGGTAAAGCACATCAGGATCGCCGCACAACGGGGTCTGGGCCGGATGGATGTGGAAAAGCTGGATGTAAAGAATATCACCGCATGATCACGTTCCAGAAAATCACTCAGGCAATTACTCTCGCGGTTTTCATCATCCTGATACTCTTTGCCGCGTATCCGTTTGACGAAGGGTTCCCCGCGGATTTTTTCCTGAGGTTGGATCCGCTGGCCGCAGTGGGCACGATGATTGCCTCCAGGACTTTCATGCTATATCTCCTTCCCGGGTTGGCGGTACTTGCGGCAAGTTTGATGCTCGGGAGATTTTTTTGCGGGCACATCTGCCCCATGGGCACGATGTTGGATATTCTGCAAGGATTGACGCGGCGAAAGAAAATACGCGCGAAGAACCGATCGTATGAGGGCTCCGCTCAGTTCCGATCATGGAAGTACTTGGGACTACTGTTTATTCTTGCTTCAGCTATCGGAGGCGTGTCACTTGTGTTTCTTGGGTCTCCCCTTTCGTTGATCACGCGTTTGTTCGCGTTGGTGCTCCATCCCGTCGTGCTTCTTCTGGGGGAACTTGGCTTGCAGGCAAGCGCCCCGCTGGCTGCTCGACTGGGTTTTTCCTCTCTGCTGTATTCCGAACTTACGCCCCGTTTTTTTGCGACCAATTACTTTGTGTTCTGTTTGTTCGCGGTGATACTTGCGCTATCGTACGTGCAGCCTCGCTTCTGGTGCCGCAACGTATGCCCCGCCGGCGCTCTTATGGGGCTGTTTTCCAGGCACGCTCTTCTGAAACGCCAGGTGAGCGACTCATGCTCCGGTTGTGGTCGTTGCATAGGAAAGTGCCCTGTTTCGGCGATTTCTGAAAGTCCGAAAAGAACAGTCCATTCAGAATGCATAGTCTGCATGCGATGCAAAGAAATCTGTCCCGAATCGGCTATCGCATTCTCTCGAACTACCGTTGTGCCTGATGAAACCCTGCGTGCTCCCGATCCCACCAGGAGGGGCATTTTGCTGGGCATCGGCTCGGGTCTGTTCTCCGCCGGGCTCTTGCAGACAAGCGTGGATCAACCCAACACGTTGCGCAGAGAGAGAACGCTTGTAGACCCGGAACTCATCCGGCCGCCGGGCGCGGTACTTGAACCTGATTTCTTGAACAGGTGCATCCGTTGCGGGGAGTGCATGAAAGCGTGTCCCACAAATACGCTCCAGCCGGTGTGGCTCAAAGCAGGACTTGAAGGCATTTTCAGCCCGGTTGTCATTCCCCGGCTGGCCGGATGCGCGACGAACTGCAATGTGTGCGGACAGGTGTGTCCTACGGGAGCGATTCGGAATTTACCGCTCATAGAGAAGAATCATGCGAAGATAGGAACAGCGTCGGTGATTCGACACAGCTGCCTTGCTTGGGAACAAGACAAGAAATGTCTGGTCTGCGATGAAGTGTGCCCCTATAACGCGTTGTCCTTTCGGCCGGTACCCGGGTTGCGCAACCCGGTTCCTTTCGTCCTTGCGAACAGATGCACCGGTTGCGGCTGGTGCGAAAGCAAGTGCCCGGTAAACGGCTCTTCGGCCATTCGTGTTAACGTGATCGGGGAACTGAGGCTTTCGGGGGGCTCATACGTGGACAAAGCGCGTGAACATGGGTTTGTCTTCAAGACCAAGGACAAATCCCATGATCTTATTGCCCCTGGAACTTTCGATGCTCCAGGAGGGATCGAAAATGATCCCTTTCAGGGAGCGCCGGAATCGCCAACTATGGGATTACCCCCGGGATTCAGCCCAAAATAAGGGTGGTAAGACGCTCGTTCGTTCTGTTATAATTGGGGTCTCGATGCATGTCTGCCCCATCGCGGTGCGTATCGTGCAAGGCCACCCAGTCTTCCTGTCATAATCTTGGACGGAATGCAGTATGAGTGATTCCCGGACAACAAACGATGCGATAAGTCGGCTATGGCAGGAAGCTGAGTTTTATGAACAGCAGGGCTTGTACGATCACGCGGTGATCGTGTATCAGAACATACTGGAACGAGAACCGGACAACCGGAAAGTACAGGCAAAAATAGTTCAGATACATTTTAACAGGAAAATCGAAGACACCACTCCTTCTCAAGCGAGTTCCGACCCTGAGGAACGATCTCCCCGCCTCGCTCTCGATCTCGGCATCGCATACATGGGCATGCACCTTTACCCGGAAGCTTTGGAAGAGTTCCGAAAGGCGCTTGAACCCTCTCCCGTGTTTCGAACCGAAATTCTCAGGTACATGGCGATTTCACTGATTCGATCGAACAGGTACGAGGAGGCTCAACAGGTATTTTACCAGCTCCTTGACGACGGGTCTTTGACGGCTACCGAAAAAGAAGACATCAGCACTGAAATCCTCGATACGTTTCTCGAACTCGGGCTCGCCGGACAAATCCATGCTCTGTTGACGGGGATTCCCGACGAACTCCAGAAATTCGTCAAAGATTACGAAGGGATTGTTGAAGAGCTGTCTTCCATGGAGTTATCCGGCACCGGCTTCGAGGTCCTCGTGGAAGATACCGACACCGGAGAGGTATATCGGGAATCGCTTTCCACTCTTCAAGACGAAGTACTGGCCGAGTCGCCCACCCAGGATCTGGAAGCATCCATACCGCTGAAAACAGCGGTGAGTTATTCCGTGGACAACAAGGTCTGGCGCGAGGGCATGTCCTCGCGCATTTCAGCTGATTGGGCAGTACTGCAAATCCAAGATCAAATGAAGCGGGGTGACTCGGTAGTGTTGCAGATTCAAATACCCACTGCCGATAGCGACGAGCGGGTCTGGGTAGTATCGCGAGTGGACAAGCTGGAGCCGAAATCGTCTGAAAAATCCGGTGAGGTGAGGCTGAGATTCGTGTCTTTCTTGCCGGGTGGGGAGACGATACTCAAGAAATTTATTGACGAAGTGGTTCGAGACCCTTCGTTACTGTCTGCGGAAGGAGTGGTCTCCTCTCAGGTCCAGCCGACTCAAGCTACGACGGTGTTTTCCGGAATGGACACGCACACCGCCAAAGTGGACGTTCCGGATGACTCTGCGGCGGACAAAGCTCAACCCTATGAGGAGACTGATGCTGGCGACGAAACGGTTCTCATCACCGATGACGTGAGCGGGACCCGGGCGGAACAAAAGCCCAGGATACGCTTTGCCTGCGAATGCGGACAGGTGCATGTGGTGCCCATTCGAACCGTGGGTCGAAAAGGAAAATGCGCCAAGTGCGGCCGTACCATGACGGTTCCGGTGATAGACATGCGGCCGGACAGCATCTCCGCGCAAATGATAGGTCAAATAGTGGGCGGATGCAGGTTACTGTACAAGATAGGCGGCGGCGGCATGGGCGGGGTCTTCAAGGGACACCACATCGCATTGGATATTCCTGTTGCGGTGAAGGTACTCCACGCTCATTTGGCCGAAAAGGACCCGGTGTTCATCAGGCGATTCATCCGAGAAGCCCGATCAGCGGCCAAACTGCAACACCCGAACGTCGTCGGCGTCCTGAATGTGGGAGTTGAAGGCAGTCTCCATTTTCTCGTGATGCCGTATGTAGAAGGGGGCAGCGCGGCCACCTTGCTGGCAAAAACGGGGAAGTTCAGACTGGAAAAGGTGCTGCACATCGCCGTGGAGATAGCCAGAGCTCTGACGGTGGCCGAAGAAAAAGGTATGCTGCACAGGGACATCAAACCCGCGAATATTCTGTTCACAAAAAAAGGGGATGCGATGCTTGCCGACCTGGGGTTGGCGAAGAATTATCTCGACTCGCAGGACTCGGGCATCACCCAGACGGGGATTGCCTGCGGAACGCCGCTGTATTTTTCGCCCGAGCAGGCAAAAGGCTCTCCGAACATGGACATTCGATCCGATATATACTCGCTGGGCATTACTCTCTTTCATCTTCTCGAAGGCACCCCCCCGTTCACGGGCGAATCCGCGTACGTCATTTTCCAGAAACACGTGCATGAGCCTCTCCCGCGGTTCAAGCAGGCCGAAGACGTGCCGGACGCTGTGTGCAAGATGATTCAGAAGATGACCGCAAAAGATCCGAAGGAGAGATATCCCGGAGCTCACGAACTTCTGGCAGCACTCGAAGAACTCAGAGAAGACATGCTGCGCGGCGGACAACCCAAAAGAAAGACGAAAAGAAGTCTCTTGGAAAGATTGGGAATCAAGAAATCACGTTAGCGCCCGCCTCTTGTCAATGCCATTCATCACGATCGGTACCTGTTTAATTCCAATGCGCTTTCAAAAGAGTAACATTGAAAGGCTCGTTCACGGCCTGTCCTGCCAGATCTCCTTGCTACGAACGGCGCGACCTGACTTCGCTTCGGAGACCCGCCAGGACAGGCTTCATCCATCGTCACGTGTCTGATCGCGCGTTGGTATAAGGCAGTTCTCGAAAGTTCTGTCGGATTCGTTCATGACTCTCGCCAAGATTCAAACGATCCAATCATGTCATTGCGAGGAGTGGAACGACGAAGCAATCTTCCTTTTGGTTAATTGGAGATTGCTTCGGGCTTCGCCCTCGCAATGAAAGTCTTTGAATCTTTTCGCGTAATCAAAACCGACACCACTTTTGAGAATCCCTTAAGACCAATGCACTTTCAATGAGGTGAAATCCGGGCACTTCGTGTAGAGGGTCCCCCCAATCTTTCTTTTTGCATGCGCATTGGTGCCCATCGACAAAGAAAGTCACACCCTACTATCTTCGACGACCCGGAGTTGCACAAGACCGGACTTCGGCAGCCACTTTCCGTCCCGAAAAGTGCTCAGTTCCATCTCCCGATCATCCACCGAGGTTTTCAGACAACCGAGCCAGAACTTTTCGGATCGGTTCTGGAGAAAATCTCCCAGCAACTCAGCTTGTATGAGAATCCCGTTTCTCAGGAAAAGCGGCCCCAATTCTTCTGCCACAAGATTGTACAGTTTCAGGATGAACGAACCTTCCTCTTCGCCGACACGATTGCGGTCTCCCGTGTACGTAATTTCTCGTCTCATCGCCGCGTAGAAACCGCTTTTTCTAAATGCTGCACCCACAAACCCCGGCATTGCCGCCGAAAGCGCAAGAACCGATTTGTCTTTGATTATTCCCGAATCAACGTCGTCAACGGGTTTTCCGTCCAGGAAGATCGTATTTATTCGTTCCCGGAGGTATTCCCGTGTCACGCCGTATTGCTCGCACAAAATTTCGGACATGCTGCAATTCACTCGGGCTTCCAAGATGAATCCCTGCTGCAGGACGGCTGAAAAAGATTTGAGACTGTCTTTCCAGGTAAGACAGACGGCAATGGGTGCCACGGTGCTCGATTCCTCCATTACGGATTTCCTCCTTGACATTGGCGGGCTCTCCAGTCTTGTACCATTGCGTTTTCAAGAGGATCGGCATTACGCATCTTCACCCAGATGACGGAAGATCCTCATTCCCGATGCACGCACAGACTCCAGGATTTCTTTCAGTGGCTTGCCGGTTTCTGAGGCTAAGCGCCTGCAATCTTCGTATTCGGGGGCGACGTTGACTATTTTTTCGTTGACTGTGGCAGTCTTGATTTTAACAGGGCCGTATTCCGTCTGAATTTCCTCAATGGATCTGTCCGCTTTCACTCGACTGTCTATTCTCCACCGGATTCCTATGGTAGTGGTTTCCTTCATGAGGAAATCGGAGAACTCCGCAATTCGTTCAGGCGCACAGATCACCGTAAGCAAAGTGCCGGGTCGGTTCTTCTTCATCTGTGCAGATACGAGAAACACATCCAGAGCGCCTCTGTGCAGCAGATTTCGCATGATGTGGTCGTAGATTTGAGGGTTCATGTCGTCAACATTGGTTTCACCCACAGCCACTCGGTCCCCGCAATGGGGAGAGCCAGATGCCTCGCCGATCACCACTCTCAGCATATTCGGAACATCGCGATCGTGACTGCCTGCGCCGTACCCTATTGCTGCAGGGATCATGGCCGGCATGGGACCGAACTCAGCGGCAAGGGTGGTCAGGATTGCGGCCCCGGTCGGGGTAACGAGCTCACCGGCCAGCCCCGTTGAATAAACCGGGAAACCCCTGATCAATTCGGCCGTGGCCGGAGCAGGCACGGGCAGCGTTCCGTGTGCGCATTCCACCATGCCGGCACCGAGATTGAGGGGAGAGCACCAGATCTTCTCGATCCCCAGAACGGCCGATCCGGCCACCGCACCAACGATGTCCACGATTGCGTCAACAGCTCCCACTTCATGAAAATGGATCTGTTCCACACCGATCCGGTGCACCTTGGCTTCTGCCTCGGCCAGCCTTCTGAATATATCAAGGCTCCGCTTCTTGACCAACGTATCCAGGCGGCTCGATTCGATCATATGCTGAATGTCATGCAAATGACGCGGTTGTGTGCGCGCTTCCGTAATCACGAATGCCTGACTTCCAGCAATGCCTTTCCTGGCGACACTTTCCACGCGAAGGTCATAGCCGGTGACAGGCAATTTCGCGAGCTCGCCCTTGAGCTGCTCAAGGCTCAGCCCCGCGTCCATGAGCGCTCCCAGTATCATGTCGCCGCTAGCCCCCGCGAAGCAATCGAAATAGGCAATTTTCATATCTGTCGCTTCTTCTGATGCGTATTACCATGACGCGTTCAAACACGTAAGATCGGGAGAGAACTCCTTGTAATACCGTTTCGCTTGCCAAGATGTAATGTGGCGGGTATGTCTCCTCCGCTGCGAACGGCACCGCCTAACTGCGCTTCGGGGACATGCCCGCCCTCGCCCCAGGGTACTGCCCTATTGGCGAAAGGGTTTAAGAAGTGCCTCCCCGAACTCCACCTCAAGAACTTTTAACACTCTTTACAAAACGCGGCCGCCGGCTGCAACCAAAACGGCGAAGGGTCACTCAATCTTACTTTCTTGAATGTCGTCGCTGCGCAACACCAGACGATAGCACGGGACCCGGGATTTTACAACGAACGGCTCTTGTGGACTGCTCATCGGAGACATACATTTGTTTCACAAATGTCCGCACCGGAAGCAGAATTGGATGTCCTAGAAATATGACTGTAGAAAAGGAGAACCTATGACGAGAGCCGAAATAGTTCATTATTTCAGGGGACTGCAAAAACCGGCACTGGTGTTTCTGGTATTGCCTCTGATCTTTTCTTCCCCGGCCTGGGCTGAGAAAAACGCGGTAAGCGAGCTTCAGGACACCTTCAGAGCCATCGCTAAAGCCGTGAAACCGGCCGTGGTGAATGTCTCATCGGTAAAACGCTTTTCTGAACGCGGGACAACATCTGAGCGGGATCCTGTGCTTGAAAATTTTCGACAGTTTTTTGGCGACCAGCTCTTCCGGCAATTTTTCGGAAGCTCGGGCGAGTCCCGAAATTTCCGTCGAGAAGGCTTAGGCTCAGGCGTTATCGTTGATCCTCGCGGCTACATTTTGACTAACAGTCATGTCGTAAAAGGTGCCGATCAGATCATCGTTACCCGTGACTCCAATAAGAAATATAAGGCGCGCGTGATTGCCGCGGACCCTAAAACGGATGTGGCTGTCATCAAAATCGACGGCGAAACCTTTCCGTACGCCAAGCTGGGCGACTCGGCGAGTCTTGAAGTGGGGGATCTGGTGCTGGCCATAGGCAACCCGTTCGGATTGACACAAACGGTAACCAGAGGAATAGTCAGCGCCACGGGACGCCACGAAATGGGAATCCTCGGATATGAGGATTTTATTCAGACCGATGCGGCAATAAATCCCGGCAACTCGGGTGGACCGCTGGTAAACATATACGGCCAGGTTATTGGAATAAATACCGCTATTCTCTCGAAAAGCGGCGGTTATATGGGAATAGGCTTTGCAATTCCCATTAACGTGGCCAAAAAAAGTGTGTACACGGCGCTGGCTGCGCCATCGCATGGCGTTCCGAAGGCGAATGCTTCCCGCAAACCGGTCAAGGGACGCACCGATCGTATCTGACACGAACTTGCAGCGAGACAGGACAGAATCGAAGAGAACCTTCCGTCTTTTCCGAAATTCTCACTTTCAGGTGTGCGTGGCAATTCGGTGGCTCTGAAATTCATGGCCGTTTGCTCCTCATTGATCCCCCGATGCGTAGGGGCTATACTGCGGGCGTGCGAAAAAGTCCCACGTGTCCGTCCCGAGCAGGGATCGGCTCGGATTTTCAATCGATGAGAACGGAATTTCCCGACCGCGCTCCTGAAACAGTGTGGTGTGATGAAGGGGGTTTGAAGCCGTGGTGTTTTTTTCTCAGGACCGCATGCATGAGATCCTGATGGGGGTTCAGAGACAAATGTTCCGGGAAAATTCCTCATGCGCTTAATCGTATGGCTGCTGCTGAAAATCGCCGGGTGCTCCATGGCTCATCCGCGGCTGGTCATCAGTATTTTTCTCGTTCTTTCCGTTGCCGGCTTTTCTTCTATGCCATTTCTGAAGTTGGGAACTGACCTCATCTCCGGAGTGGGCGAAAAGAATCCGGTCATTTCACTCACGAAAGAGAATAACGAAGCATTTGGGGAACAGGATTCTCTTATCGTCGTGGTCGAGTTTTCACAACCTCCGGGAGAGGCCCGGCTCCCCTTCATAAGAGGAATCGGACAAGCGATTGCGGAGCTTTCCAGCGTGCGCAGGGTGCGGTATCAATTTGTAGACCCTGATGACGCCCAACAAACGACAGTCCTTTTCAAACAGTTCTTGCTGGGAATGAACGACCGGGAACGCGGGGAGATCGCGAACATATTCAGCGAGAAAGGGATAAGCGACGCCATCCGGAGGAATACCAACCGTCTTTTCCTGACGGACAATCCGTATCTGCAGCAACACATTCTTACAGACCCCTTGGAAATGGCGCAGTTTGCCGCGGTTTCGATGAAAAAACGGGTGGGCACAGTCAGTCTCGGAGACATTTATCTCCTCATCGCAAGCCCTGACAGTACGGTATACCTTATTCAGGTGACACCCCATTTTCCAAGCCACGATATCGTCCGGGGAAAAGAATTGGTTGATAAACTCAACGAAATCATTCCCGCGAAGATCGCCTCGCTTAGAAAAACCATTCCGGGAAACGAGGCTCAATTTGCAGACGTGAAATGGCATTTGACGGGGAAGATAGTATTTCATCAGGAATCGGGCGACATCTTCGACCGAGAGACGATCACCATCGTGCTGTGCTCGTTCATCCTGGTCTTGACCCTGTGTCTCAGCGTATACCGCAGCTTCTGGTCGGCCGTCCTTTTAATGACTCCGTTGGCTGCCGGGATCGGTCCTAATTACGGCTTCATGTATCTGGCTTGCAACGAGATCAACCCGGTGGTCATGGGGGCAACCGGCGTGCTCCTGGGGCTGGGTACGGAATACGGGGAGCATCTGTGGGGTCGCATCAGAGAGGAACTGGATA
>DATHCX010000078.1:0-3856 GCA_035319325.1 Desulfomonilaceae bacterium | reverse complement strand
AGTCGTTGACGCACTGGACGAGCCTAGATCCGAGGTAGAGAGATTCGATAGCGGCAGGATCATGTCTATCGAAGAGTATTCCTTCATTGAAGAAAGGCTGCTTGGAGTGGTTGTATTCAAATTGCCGCAGAGACCTCTAGGGTGGCCATATGTCACCGATCCTTTTGTAGAGAGGGTCCAGGCAGCAAAGTTGAAAGGATTCAGGTTTCGCCCGGTATGGAGCAGTGATTAGCCGGTTCTCATGTGTTCGCAGATGATGGACGCTACATGGACACCAATGAAAAAGGGTCACGAGCACTCGCCCGCAACCCTTGAATAATCCTGGTAGCGGGGGGAGGATTTGAACCTCCGACCTTTGGGTTATGAGCCCAACGAGCTACCTGGCTGCTCCACCCCGCGTCATCCAAAAAATCTATCAACTGTCCGGATGCATGTCAAGGCACGCATGCGCCGAAAGCAGCCGGGAGTTGCGCCTCCACCGCCTTTAACGGTCCGGTTTGACGATGAATTCCCCCCAACGAAAATAGATGTCTTGTCCGGTGAGTCCTTACGAACCTTTGGACAGCAATTCAGTCAACCGGTGGTGAATAATTCCGTTTGTTGCAACAATACTGGACGTATATACATCAGTGGGGCTGCCTGAGCGATCCGTGATCAGGCCCCCCGCTTCAGAGACGAGAAGCATCCCCGCTGCCATGTCCCAGGGTTTCAGTTTCAGCTCCCAGAACCCGTCCAGCCTCCCGCAGGCCACGAAAGCAAGATCCAGCGCAGCAGAGCCCTCGCGTCGAATCCCCTGCACCCGCTTCACGACGTTCGTGAATTCGGCGATGTTGTTGACCTCCGAGTATGCCTTGTCATACGGAAAGCCCGTTGCCACGATACTTCTCTCCAGCCTATTCGCAGTCGAAACACGTATGGGGTTGCCGTTCAGAAAAGCTCCCTGGCCGCGAAACGCGGAAAAGCTCTCCCCATGCACCGGATCGTGCACCATTCCGCACAAAAGCTCGTTGTCCTGCATCAGAGCTATGGACACCGCAAACATGGGATACCCGTGCGAAAAATTGACGGTTCCGTCGAGAGGATCGACCAGCCATAATAGTGCAGAACCGGTGCTCTCCGTTCGCCGCTCCTCGGTAAGAATATCGTGGTCCGGAAATCGGCTGCGGATCGTCTTGAGTATGAGCTCCTCAGAAGCCCGATCCGCATCGGTGACAATATCGATCCCGCCGGGCCGAGCATCCTTGCTGTCGACGCGAAATTCCCCCCTGAAGTAAGACATGATGATCTTGCCCGCAGAAGCGCTCAATTCATCGAGGAAAACCAGGATCGCCTCGGGATGCAAGTCGGAGTCCATCAAACCTACTCCTTCTCATACCCTTGTGCTTTCAAACAACTAAGATTGGGCGGACCCTCTGTGAAGAGTGCCAAAAATTCTTGAGAATAGGGTTCAAGGAACTTCCTACAAGAAATGCCTCCCCGATTTCCCGTAACGGTGGCGGAGGTGCATGGGAATCGAACCCACCCAGGACGGTACTAGCGCCCTGCTTACGGTTTTGAAGACCGCGGAGCCCACCAGGACTCTACCACCTCCTCAATCACTTGCTTATCATATACAGTTCTCACGTGCGAGAAAAGCTCCTTGAAGCACACAGCCCTCCAAAAGAAAGGTAATCGTTCAGTTACTCGGGGGAAGTGCAGAACCTCTGTCATTGCGAGGAGTGAAACGACGAAGCAATCTCGATAGTTAAAGGCGGAGATTGCTTCGCTGCCCTTGCAATGACAGCCGTCTCCCACTCGTAACTGAATGAATGCCAAAAAAGATGTTCATCCCTGCTGAAATAGAGCCTAGCCGCCCTCGAAACGCCAGAGACATCTCGTTGTGCGCGGTGAATCCGCATCGCGAGCATTCCGCTTCTCCTCGATTTTTCAAATAACAGCCTCGATGAATGGAGCCGTCCGGTTCGGCGTTTGCAAGCAGGCCGCTCTCACACGACCATCGCTCCTTTTTCATTTCCGAAAGGCTGTCCACGGAATTCGCGACGGGAAACCCGTCCTTTTTGAGATGTATGATTTCTTCGAGGAGGGGAGTTCTGTCGGAAGAAGGTACAAAAAAAGGGTCCGGAAGTCCCTGATACGGGTAATAGAATTGAATCGTCACTCCCTGAACCAGCCCTCTCAACATGCGTATCATGTCCGGTATGCTGTGGAAATTGACTCTGGAAATAGTAGTGCTCACGTATGCCCGGCCCTTTCCGTGATCCTCCAGATTGGCCAGGACCTTTTCGGCCACCCGGTTTCCGCGTATTTCGTCATGGACTGAAGGCGGTCCGTCCAGACTCACCCACACTCGATCCAAGGGCAGGTCTCCCCAGGGAAGCGTACCGTTCGTGGTCATGCACACGCACGGAAAAATGCGTTGAGCCGCTTCCAGGACGTGACGGAAATTTCTGGCTCCGTCGCGCCACAGAAGGGGCTCTCCTCCCTCCAGGATCAAAATCCTGACACCCAGAGCTGCCAGTCGTTGCAACGTTGCCAGCACCCCCTGGAAATCCTGCTCCTCTCCCGACCTCTTCCAAAAGGGGCAATGCGTGCATGTGAGGTTGCACTTGTTGGTTATCTTGTACCCGGCAAGGACGGGAGCGACCCGTCCCGCCAGATTGTATGCCAAGAACGGCCCGGCGAACATGCACAGACGCCTTATCGCAGCCGCAATTCCGACAAGGTTTGCTACCGTTTTCATGGACGACGGCCGCCTTCTCGAGCTTCGTGGATTACACTCAATATAGAGCAAAATGACGGTTTTTTGAATCGGAGTTGTCGCCACGGGTACAGGGATTCTCAAAAGTAATATCGGTTTTGATTACGCCAAATGATCGGAAGATTGTCATTGCCAGGGCAAAGCCCGAAGCAATCTCCGACCGACCAATACCGAGATTGCTTCGTCGCTCCGCTCCTCGCAATTGACACGATTGGGCCACCGGCATACAGGCCCGAATTCTGAGAAAATCCGACACAATTTTCGAGAACCGGTATAGAAGGCATTTTTCTTAAACAGTGTTACAATTGGTATCGAAACAAGAATTACCCAGGAGAGGAACATGGATTCATCGGAACTGGTGCAGTTCTATCATGCTTCCGCCGTGGGATGGCTGGAACTGCGAGTGTCGTCGACAGGAGTCCGTGCCATACGTTTCGTGTCCGGCTTCTCGGCTATGGAAGTTCCTCGAACAAATGAGATAATGACCGGCCTGACCAAGGAACTGGATGACTATTTCGGCGGACACAAAGTGAATTTCTCGGTGCCCCTGGACCCGCGGAGCGGCACCGCCTTCCAACGCGAAGTCTGGCGGGAGCTCACGCGCATACCGTACGGCGAACTGCGGAGCTATGGGGAAATCGCGGCGGCGGTCGGAAATCCCCGGGGGGCGCGTGCTGTGGGACTTGCCAACAAGAAGAACCGGATACCCATCGTGATCCCGTGCCACAGAGTCATCAAATCGGACGGGGCACTTGGCGGGTACGATTCGGGTGTTGAGATTAAGAGGGCTCTCTTAGAGCTGGAAGGAGTTCGATTCCCGTGAAGAAGGTGTTTCGACAGAGGCGGAGCCCACATGGGAAACGGGACTTGGTAATCACTCACGCCGCGAGGAACTTGTCGTTGCCTGTGTCCTGTGCGAGGCGTGAAACGGCGAAGCAATTTCGATACTTAAGGGCGGAGATGGCTTCGCTTCGCTCGCTGGGACACCGTGCCGCGCGTACCGGGGCGGACGGATTTTTGGCTTGACACTGCTCAGCCGGGATGTTTTAATAACGTGTTATTGTTCAGGAGGCACGAGATGTACGCAATTATCCAGAC
>DATHCX010000077.1:0-16586 GCA_035319325.1 Desulfomonilaceae bacterium | reverse complement strand
CTGGCGGGTTCCTTTGAAAAAAGAATTGGGACTGGACTACCGACTCGATCCGACGCATTACACGGAATATACCCTGGAAAGCTTTGCAGTGGAGATGGAGGAATCCAGTGTCAGAATAACCCATCAGGAAGTACGATGGGGAGAAATCTGGGCAGAAGCCGTTTGCGACGTGCAAAGCATTCAGGATTGACATGTCAGAGATGATTGCCCCGAAGATCACTGTTCTCATGTCCGTGTACAACGGCAAGACCTTTCTCGCCGAGGCTGTTTCCAGCGTTCTTAGCCAGACCTTCCGGGATTTTGAGTTCCTCATTATCGACGACGGCTCAACGGAACCGGTGACCCACTTGATCGAGTCCTTTCGAGACGAGCGCATCCGGATACATACTCAGAACAACATCGGCCTCACCAGATCCCTGAATCGGGGACTGGAGCTCGCCCGCGGAGATTACGTCGCAAGGATGGATGCGGATGACGTGAGTCTTCCCGGGAGACTGAAAGCTCAGGCTCAGACATTGGATACCGATGGGAGCGTCGACCTGGTGGGGACGTTTTTTGACGTCATCGACGCAGAGGGCAACATCAGGGAACGAAAAGAGCTGATAGTGGACGATATAGAGCGTCTGTGGCGTCTTCAATTCCACAACAACTACGGCCACGGAACGATCATGATGCGGAAAAGAGCCGTGATAAACGCGGGAAAATATGACGAGACCCTGAGATACGCCCAGGATTACGATCTGTGGTCCAGAATTTCCACGAAAAGAAATACAAGAATCATTCCGGAACCGCTTTATCTCTACAGGATGATTGAGCACGGCGCACAGGCGTCAGTCAAGAACTACGACTCCCAGCTGGCCACCGCAATCGACATCAGCAACAGAAATTTGAATCTGTGCAACCCACATCTGACTGATGAGCAATCAGCGGAAGTGCGTGCACTGTATTGGAAATTTCAACGAGACCGTTTTTCGGGAGATGGACTAAAGCTTCTGCCGGATACCATGGAAGGATTCTGCCGCCGCTACGGGCTCACGGACCGGGAAGAAGCCAGACTTGCAAAAAGAGTGGCCCTGGACCTCATGAATGAAGCGCAGATTTCTCCGGATCTGCCTCCGCAAGCATTGTCGGGGGTGTTGACCCGATTTCGCCGCATGGCCGAGAGATAGGGAGTCTTGTTGAATCGGCATTCACCCCGTTTGCGGGTAATCATTCAACTACTCTGGGGAAATGCCTAACCTCTGTCATTGCTGTAAGTGAAACGACGAAGCAATCTCGATACGTAAAGGCGGAGATTGCTTCGCTTCGCTCGCAATGACAGCCTTTTTCCCGCCAGTACCCGAATGATTACCTTCCTGTCGCTTTCTTACTTGACGCGGTAGAGAGAATATGGTCAATATGAATAGTTTTATCTGTACACATTCGACATATATCCTAAAAGGAGGGCAATGATGGGGATGGGAAGCTATTTGTTTTCATCCGAATCCGTTACGGAAGGCCATCCCGACAAGATCGCCGACAGGATTTCCGACACGGTGTTGGATGCAATGATCGGGCAGGACCCGAAATCACGGGTAGCCTGCGAAACATTGGTCACAACGGGTTTGGTTCTCGTAGCGGGTGAGATTACCACAAGAGCCGTTGTGGATATTCCCCATCTGGTTCGGGATGCCGTGCGATCCATCGGTTACACGGATGCAGCCATGGGCTTCGACGCGGAAACATGCGCCGTCATGGTCACGCTCGACAAACAGTCTCCGGACATTTCCATGGGCGTCACGGAAGGAGAGGGGCTGTTTCAAGAGCAAGGTGCAGGAGACCAGGGGCTTATGTTCGGATTCGCGTGTGACGAAACTCCCGAACTCATGCCGATGGCCATAAGCTATGCCCACCAGCTCACGGAAGCGCTTACGAAAGTGCGTAAGGAAGGAACGCTCCCGTTCCTCAGGCCTGACGGCAAATCCCAGGTCACCGTGAGATACGAAAACGGTAAACCGCAAAAGGTGGACACCGTCGTCATCGCTGCGCAGCACGCTCCGGACGTCACGTACGAACAGATCAAAGACGGCATCATAGAAGAGGTGGTCAGGAAAGTGATACCGGCTCGGTACCTTGATTCGGACACCAGATACCTCATCAACGCCACAGGCAGGTTCGTGGTGGGCGGACCTCTTGGGGATTGCGGACTGACCGGCAGAAAGATCATCGTGGACACGTACGGTGGGTACGGGGCTCACGGTGGCGGAGCTTTTTCGGGCAAAGATCCGAGCAAGGTGGATCGGTCGGCATCGTACATGGCGCGGCACGTGGCCAAGAACATCGTTGCGGCAGGACTAGCGGAAAAATGTCTCGTTCAGGTGGCGTACGCCATCGGTTTCCCCGAACCCGTGTCTCTCATGTGCAATAGCTATGGTACGGGAAAAATCGATGACGACAAAATTTGCGCCATCATATCCAAAGTCTTCAGCTTCAAACCGGCGGGGATTATCAATTACCTGGATCTGCTCCGGCCTATTTATCACAAGACTTCCGCCAACGGACACTTTGGCCGTGAAGATCCCGATTTTACCTGGGAACTGAGGCCCAAAGTAGATGAAATCAAGTCATTGGCGGGAATCTAGTCACCGAATTGAATCAAGCCCTTCGGGGGAATTTTACGTGTACGTAAAGGAGTTTGTATGAACTACGATATTAAAGACCTCTCCCTGGCTGAGAGCGGGAAGCTGCGGATCGATTGGGCTGAACGGAATATGCCCGTGTTGCGTCTGATACGGGAACGCTTCGAAGCGGAAAAACCTCTGTCCGGGGTTGTCTTGTCAGCATGTCTCCATGTCACAACGGAAACGGCCTCTCTGGTTCACACCCTTGCAGCGGGCGGAGCTGAGGTTTACGTGTGCGCATCGAATCCCCTGTCCACTCAGGACGATGTTGCTGCGGCGCTTGTTTCTCAGGGGTACCCGGTATTCGCCATCAAGGGTGAAGATACGGAAACGTATTACAAGCACATTAATGCGTGCCTGGATCCCAAGCCTCACATCACCATGGATGACGGGGCAGACCTGGTGGGAACCATTCACGCGCAGCGCCAGGATCTGGTGCAAAATCTGCTGGGCGGGACGGAAGAGACCACCACGGGAGTCATCAGGCTCAAGAGCATGGCTGAGAAAGGGGTTCTTCTCTTTCCGGTCATAGCGGTGAACGATTCGGATACCAAGCACTTCTTCGACAATCGGTACGGTACGGGGCAGAGCTCCATCGACGGCATTTTGAGAGCCACAAATCGTCTCATGGCCGGGAGCTGGTTCGTGGTGAGCGGGTACGGCTGGTGCGGACGCGGCTTAGCCATGAGAGCCGCGGGAATGGGCGCAAAGGTAATCGTCACAGAAGTAGATCCTCTTCGCGCCCTGGAAGCCGCGATGGACGGCTATTATGTCATGCCCATGGAACAAGCTGCGAAGCTGGGGGATTTCTTTTGCACCGTGACCGGCGACATGAGCGTCATACGAAAAGAGCACTTCGAAACGATGAAAGACGGAGCCATCGTCTGCAATTCCGGACACTTCAACGTGGAAATCGAGATTCCGGCGTTGGAAGAAATGGCCAAATCCCGTAGAGTGATCAGAGATTTCGTTGAAGAGTTCACTCTGGCGGACGGGCGCCGTATCATTCTCTTGGGCGAAGGTCGGTTGATCAATCTGGCAGCAGCGGAAGGACACCCGTCGTCCGTCATGGACATGAGTTTCGCGAACCAGGCTCTCGCATCCGAATATCTGGTGAAACAGGGAAAGCAACTTTCCAAGCAAGTACATAAATTGTCGCGAAACGTAGATATGGAAATCGCCAAATTGAAGCTGAGGTCAATGGGCATAAGGATAGATAAGCTCACAAAAGAGCAGGAGCATTATCTGTCGTCGTGGGAAATGGGGACCTGAGCCTGAATCAAAGCCCGATCCCCTGCAGCGTTCGGCTGTAGGGGATTGATACCAATGCGTATTCAAATACGTGTGGGCGGGACACTTTTTACAAAGAGGGTCCCCCCAATCTTACTTTTTTGAAGGCGCATTCGTATGATACCTTCCGCACGCCTCACTTCCCATACCTACTCGGAAACCATCGTTACTCCACGAAGGCAGCTGCCGCACGGGATGAGATTCGGACCGCAACTATTTTGACCGGTCAGGGGAAAAAGAGTTGTGGGAAAATGAAAAGTACGCGTATACAGGGTCCAGGGAGTCATGTCCTGGTACGTCAGGGACCAAAGCGCATACGAAACCGGATTCCACATGGTTACATTTTATTCCCCCACGGATGAGGCGAGCCACGTGAACATCCTCGTGGTGGACGACGACCCCATGGTTAGAGAGGTGGTCGTGGAGTCCATCAGAGAGGCAGGATATGATGTGGACGTCTGCGGAGACGGTCAGGAGGCCTTGGCAAGGAATGCAGCCAAAGGCTACGATCTCATCGTAACAGACATGAGACTCCCGGGTTTGGACGGCCTTTCCTTAATCAAGAAGCTCAAATCCAGCAAAAGCACCACAGATGTTCTGGTTATAACAGGATACGGCAGTATAGAAAACGCGGTGGAATGCATGAAGGCGGGTGCGTTGGAATACCTGATCAAACCGTTCACCGTGGATCAGATGCAGATGGCGGTCCGCAAAGCGATCGAACACAGGGAATTGCGGCGCAGGGCCCAGGAGCGTGAATTTTATCGGGAACTGTCCTATGTGGACGGATTGACCGGGATTCACAACCGCCGTTTTTTTGACGAGGCGCTCGGTGTGGAAATTGCCAAGGCGTCACGTCACGGTACGTCGCTGGTTCTTTTGATGATCGATATAGATGATTTCAAACTGTACAACGACTTGAACGGGCACCAAAAGGGTGACGAAGCTCTCACCAAGATTGCCCAACTCTTCAAATCTGCGTGTCGAGGGTACGATATTGTGACCAGGTACGGCGGCGAGGAGTTTGCGATTCTGTTCCCCGGTGCTACGGAACAAAACGCCATGGAGCTTTCCCGCCGAATTATGCATGAGGTGCAGAATACTCCATTCGAAGGGGAAGACAGGCTACCCTTGAGGTGCTTGACGGTATCGGTGGGGGTAGCCTGCTATCCCCGGGATGCAGAAAGCTCCGAACAACTCATCCGAAGCGCTGATAGTGCTCTGTATGCCGCAAAAAGAGCGGGCAAAAACAACATTCAACTGGTTTGCCGCTGACTCGCGTCTGTCAATATCTCGTGTAATTCAGACAATCCTGTTCAAATTCCTTTATGATTTCTGGGTTCAACGTTGGTCGCACCGTGCCGATGGTTTCCATAAACGTGTCCGTGGTGATCCGAAAGTCGTTTCCTACGACGTATTCCTGTTCGAACGAGTGCTGGGTCACCTTTTGGAAGAGGTACTCGATGTCCGCAGGCGTAAAGAACGGGATCTCCGGGAGTATCTTATCGAGATCCACGTCTCCGCGATTCGTCTTTGAGAGATAATATTCGAAAATGGTCCGTCGGCCTTCATCGTCCAGGCCGCCCACAGGAATGATGCAATCGAAGCGCCCGGGCCGCAGGAGCGCGACGTCCAGTTCACGAATGTAATTGGTCGCGCACACCAGCAGAATCCGTGCATCCTGCCTTTTCAGGAGGGGAACCTGCTTCAGGAATTCATTGGTGATGGATTTGTCAATTCGTGAAGCCTGTTCGCGGCTTCCTGCTATTTCTTCGAATTCGTCAATAAAGATCACCGCCTCATCCAGGTTCCTGGCCTTTTCCATGATCTCCTTCAGGTTGGCCCCCACCCGATCCGCTCCGTCGGCCATGAGAGTGCTGGGGCTGATTTCGATGTAACACCACTGGAGAACCCCTGCGATGGCCCTGACAAAATGAGTCTTCCCCGTTCCCGGAGGGCCGAAAAAGATGATGGTCTTGGGCGGAATCACTCCATGTTTCCGGGCGAGATCCGTTTCGGTGAGGGGAAGAATGATTCTCCGCTTGACGATCTGTTTGGGCGGCTGCGTTTCGGAAATCGTGTCCCAGATGGACTTGTCGGCAAGCCGGGCTCCCAGTTCCTTCATCAGAAGGTCTGTTTCACTTTCTTTTAGAGCAGTGCGGATGGAATCGGTGTTTTCCATGTAGTCGAGACATGCTACCTTTACTCCCACGTCCCTCCCGAGTTTCTCGGACAGGAGCCACTTGTGCTGCAGGATTTGCACCCACAGATCCGAGGCGATTTCCGGCTCGAACTTGCGGCCGCTGCAATCGAAAATCTGGCTCGCACAATCTTCCGGAGTAGGAATATCAGCCACTATTTCCATGACGTCCTCTCTTTCAAAAAATAAAACGAAATCCCTTGTGAGAACTCCGCTTGAGCGCGGAGTATTACCCCCCGAAAACGTCATTGTCAAGGCGGCGGCGGAACGCGCTGCAGTGGAGACAGGCAATGTGACTGTTAGGAGCTGATTCCGGCGAGTCTCTCGACCTGCATCCTGTAGTTCGCTCGCCTGGCATGTTATACGCATTCGCCACAAGATTATTAGGATTGCTGGGCTGGGGGCTCTCCTGAGCGAAGTGATGAGACGGCTCTGCGTCGTCCGCAGCGAAGGAGTGCCCCCAGCCTGTGCCCAGAATCGAGTTACCTGTAAAAAAGCGAATCCGTATTATAGGGATTCTCAAAGGTAATGTGGGTTTTGATCACGCGAAAAGATTGGAAGTTTGTCATTGCGAGGGCAAAGCCCGAAGCAATCTCAAACCGACCAAAACCGAGATTGCTTCGTCGCTCCGCTCCTCGCAATGACACGTTTGGCCCGTCGGCATGCGGGCCGGAATTCTGAGAAAATCCGACACAATTTTCGAGAACCGGTATAGAATCGCGAAATCATCGACCGAAATTCCGGACGAGTTTCCCGGATCCGAGGCGAACACATGAATGTGTCGAGGAGAAATGTCCCAGAGCAACAGTCGGCATGGCTGATCCCGCATTGGTGAAGAACATCGTTCGAGCGGCCAGTGATATAGTCTCAGTGGACCGCATCACCGTTCATTTGCACGACACGAGAGACATGGCCGAGGCAAATCTCGTTGCAGCCCTGGATGCAGGGGTGAGACGGTTTGATGCGTCCATTCTGGGGTTGGGTGGCTGCCCGTTTATTCCCGGAGCCGCGGGCAATATCGCAACCGAGAAAGCGGTTCAGATCTTGAAGCAGCAGGGATTCCGTACAGAAACTGATTGTCTCAAGCTGGAGCGCGTTGCTGCGTACATCCGGAATGTGATGGCCGGCTCGCAAACCATTACCTGACGGACACGCTCCCACGTGAGCGGACGAGACCTCGCTCGGATACATCCTTGCGCCGCGGCTGCCGCTCAGTCGTCCTCTTCATCGTCGTCTGCTTCGGGCTCGTCCCAGTCGGATTCATCATCATATTCGTCTTCATCCTCGTCCTCGTCTTCATCCTCGTCCTCTTCGTCCTCATCATCCTCCTCGTCGTAATCGGGTCCGTCATCGTCCTCGTCCTCTTCATCTTCGTCCCAATCGTCCTCGTCGTCCCAGTCATCCTCACCGTCATCAAACTTTTTCAGGACAAAAGGACTTGTTTCGGCTGCCGCAATTGCTATTGACCCATGATCTTCCCAAGAACTGAACAAGTGTTCACCGGAAGCGGGATGGCTCCCGGCAGTCATTGCATCCATCGGAGCACTCCGGAAAGCGTTTAAAGCAGTCATTTTACCATCGCTCCCCTCAAGAAGTTGTTGTGGCCCTTCATAACACGGATTCCCGCAAAAGTCATTTACGACCAACGGGCGAACGCCAAATCTTATTTCTACGCGGACAGTTGTTCCGAAATTAGGTTCTGTTCGCCGCTTATTACACGAAAAAAACCCTTGCAAACGAGACTGGATCACCGGTGCGGCACGTCACAGCATTTCGCTTTCACCTACCTGAAACAGGGGAGGAACTTCTGTTAAGAATATCCTCCCCCAATCTTACGTTTTTGAAAGCGCATGTGCATCAGTCGAGATCCCGGGAAAAGTTCGTGTACCACGGGTCGGATAGCTTGAAATCGAGCTGTCCCACGCCCTTTGCAGCTTCCAAGGCAGAAATCACCCACACCAGCGCTTTCATTACCGATGAGCCCAGGAGTTCCCGCACCGGCTGTCTCAAGGTATACACCAGCTTCGGGCAGTTCGATTCATGAACCATGAGACGACCGGTCATGAGCACGCCCCTGGTTTCTTCCAGAGCGGATCGATAATTTTTTACGATCCGGACAGGAACAGCGGCTATGGTTGCCGTGACATCTCGGTCCCTGAAGTGGGGCCAGCGGGATGCCGGCCAGGAGATGCCCGACGCACTGGGTTCGCTCGCCGGATCATCGTAGAAGCAGAGGCCTTCCCGGGTTCTCAGGTACGAGGTCGCCACCTCATCGCTTGTATCGACCCAAATACATTCTATGAGAAAGCGGTCCTTTGCCTCAATAATTCCCTCACCGAGTTCCCAGAGTCCGCCGTGCTTTTCCCACAATGCGTGCAGCAGTCCGTCAGTTCGCTCTCCGACCACGCACAGGTACCCCGGTTCACGATCCGGCCATCCGATACCCGCCCATATTCTGTTGAATTGTTCGGTTCTCCTGGCGCCTGAAACTGCTATGGTTGAATCGTCGGCATAACGGGCTTGCATAGATTCGCTCCATCCAGACAAATGGTGCCCTAGAATTCTCCGCCTTTTGGCATGACGCCGGATATGAACCGGTTTTCCCAGACATGGGTGCGCATTTCGTTGGCTATGGCGAGGGCCATTATTTCGTCGTCATGGGACAGAGTGGAATCAGGAGCCCGGTAATTTTGATGGAACTTTTTCTTCTCGGCGTCCCACACGAATCCCTGCATTTCCAGAAGAGTGTTCCTGCAAAATATGGTGAGACCCCTGGTTTCCACTCTCTGGGCCAATCGGCTAAGCATGGCCTCCTTTGTGGTCCTGTTCGTGATCCAGCCAAGTCGCCGGGTTTCTTCCGGAATCTTTCTGTCGGTATAGGTGTGATAATAGAGATTGGGATAGCCGGCAATCTGGGGATATTCGGCAGTTCCTCGTTCGCAAACCGCGAGCGTAGCCAGCCCGGGACCATTGCGCTCTATGCCCAGGAGTCCGAAATTGTAGTACGAACCGAGAAGGTATGCATCAATGCCGGCGCTTTCGGCTCGTACGCGATTGGAAGCGTATTTTGCCACTACCTCTCCGGTATCGTTACAGATTACCTGAATAATCGTATAATCGGCTCCTACCCCTTCAGCCACGTCCATTCCCAGGCTATACGTCAGCCCGGGTTCGGGAAATTTCCACACGTGCACGGGCCCGTGATCCTGTCCTACAAATGCAATGCATGCAGACTCTGCAGGAGTAAACGTCAGGTATCCTCGCGCCACGGGCGGGGCGCATGTGTTCTCCAGGAGATCCTGAATGGCGTCACGGTCGAACCACGGCATCCCGGTAAACATAAACGCAAGATCCGCGGCTGCGGGGTATTCCTGGTGAAATTTTTCCCATGAATTGTGACACTGGTTCTTTTTGATATGACATGCCCATTTTATCTGCTCGGGGGTGAGTTCGTGGTTGTCGGCATATGTTTGCTCCTCCGGAACCAGCCCCAACTGTTCAGTCCTTGCCACAGGAAAGCTATATTCAGGGAATTCCTTCCAGGAAAGGAAAATTGGTTCCATATCGATTTCCCCGCGTTCCGCGGCAATCCAGGTCCGATAAAACAGATTGTGAATTCCGTTGGCGGTTGATTCCCAAAAAACCAGTGTATCCCAGTTATGGGGCACCGATTGGTTTATAGCCAGGACAGGATCTTCCGGCCTTTCCCAGAAGGCAACTTCGCTCGCGTGAATGTAGTGGAGAGTTCCGCCCCTGCCGAGGTTCCGGTTCGCAGCGGTATCTACTTGCACCCGCGAGTAATGCGGAGCCTCATATTCGATGCGCCGCGCATTGACTGATGCGTCCGCAGAATATTCTGGAGAAATATACCTGAGGAATCGCTGGGTCATAGCCAGGATACTTTGAGCACTCTCTATGGAGTGCGCCGCGATCAGCGCGAAACGGTTTGGATATCGGGTGATGAGCGCGAAAATAAATGCTTCGATGAGCGTTGAAACGCCCATCTGCCTGGCTTTGCAGCAAATGAAACGAGCGGGAACCCGTTTCTCTCGACATTCCATGAGCCTGTGAAACACCATCTCCTGAGAGCGATTCATGATGAGCGACACCATTTCGCCTCGCTTATTGATGATTTTCAGATTCTCCATAAATCTTTGCACGTCGAAGGGATGATTCTCGTAGGGAACTGCCACTTTCCGAAAACGTTCCTCCACGCGTTTGAACCTCAGTTTCAGTCTGTTCAAACCCGCATCCTCGGTGCGCATGACTTCATGTGTGGAATCGTTTGCCATCCCAAACTTCCAACGGCTGTTGACCGTCCAAAGATTTTTCTGCAGCGAGTTTCTCCAGGAACACTTCCATTGCCTGGAGCCTATTCGAGATGACGGCTGCTTCTTCGTTTTTCAGGCGGGCTTCCATCATGGCCCTGGCTGTGTTCAGGAGCTTGTCCATCATTTTGATCTGCTCCATCCGTTCCTTGGAAGCTGACGGGATTTCGACAATGAGTCGAGTTAGTAAATCCAGTGCGGATGCCGGATTAAGCCCGGAATCGGCCAGTTGTCTCACGGTCGCGAGCAGCCCGGTGTCAAAAGCTGCTTCCCGAGAGTCGTCGGGCGAGGGCAAGGCTTCGCTCTTCTCAAATGTCAGAGACCTTCGTCTTGGCATCGTACTATCCCGGAACAGGTTTTCAGTCTGTGAACGGCCGGATTACGAATCCTGCCGTTCGTCTTCAGTGCGCCGGTAACATTCAAGAACGGAAGGATTTTGGACGAGAAGATTGTGCACGAACAGTGCTATCCACCTCGCTTGGGCTTCATCAATGGTTCCCAAGAGATCCTGCTGAGCTATGTGGACCGCTTCATGCCACAGAGTGCTCAGAAATAGGGCCGTATCCACACTCCTGTCCATATAGATCGTTCCTTCGGTGTAAGCGGCCATTCCAATCACTCCCTCGGAAACGTGCATGGGAGAAAGATCGCGAATATTGTACATTCGTCCGAAGATGGCTATTTTCTCAGGTATTTCCATCAACTGCCTCCAAGAGTACAACAATGCTTCATGTTTGGAGCTCCCGTTCCCTCCACTCATGGTGAATGTCGCGGGCAGCTCCCTAAGCGACTTCCAGGATCTGTCATTGAAGCAACAGCTCTTCCCATTCTCCCCAGTAAAACGGCTCCATTTCCTGGTATCGTTCTGACCATTCCTGCCATTGACCCTGCGAACACCAGTGGGCCCGGGGATCATCGACTCGATACACTTCCGGGTCCAATCGGCAATGTGTTCCGTCAAATTTAACGCATGAACTGCAAATCATTTCTGAGCGTTTCATGGTGCAGATCCTTTCTTCTTGAGATGTGCCCATCGGCCGTTTATGAAAACGCGTGACACAGTCATTGTTTCACGAGAGATCTGTGCCACCGGCTCTCCCGCAGCATGTTGTCGGGGTTTACCAGGCGTTCCAGATCGCGGGCGTGCGAACATGCGGCCCTGCGCCGCGCGGCCGCAGTGGCGTGTTGCAACGAGCGCCCGGGTGTCTCCCGGTCACTGTCCCGGTTCGAAATGACGTGAGGGCAGGGGTCGGGCAACAGACACCGTATGTATTCAGCGTTTGCCCTGGAACACGCATGAGAGGAACCGTTGAAATGAATGACGCTGCGCTCCGTTCTCGACTGATATGCCTCACATGCTTTGCGGGTGATGGAGCATCCCCAGCGACAATCTACAAACTGGTGAGCGTTCAACCCCTTCCACTGGTCCACTGTGACGGGTGTTTGGGTCATGGTGAGACCTCCGGTGTTGCGGATTTTTTTTCGTGCCAGTCGTACGGGATATCCAGATGGTTCCGGAGCTTGCGCATGGGCGCAAGCAAGCCGAATTCCATGGACCCCACCAAGTCTCGAGCCATGGGATCATTGAGTTCTTCCACGTGAGACCGGATCAGGGAGAGCTGCTCGTGGAGTTTATCGAACGATTTGGAAAGGAGCCTTCGCGGATCGTATTGCATGGAACACCTCCCGATGTCGTGTGTGCCGGGACATCACCCCGTTACCGATTCCGGCCGATGGGCTCAGGCCGGATTAACCTCGAAGGAATCACACGATTCCTCATGGGTAGGGACAAATAAGAAACAGCAGCTGTTTTCTGGTTAATTCGATGTAACCATAATTAACCTAATATGTCAAGTCAGAACCGAAAATAATACGAAAGTAGGCTCGGCATCAGGATCGCTCTCCCCTTCGGCCGTCCCGATGTGCCCGCTACACCATACCGAAAGGAGTGTTGCGTTGCAGACCGTTCTTCCCCGGTGTTCTCTTCAGTCGGCAACCCGCGGAGAATCGACCCGGACCGCGGCAGATGGGAGATACATCAACAACGGGAATCCTGGGATATGTAGCAGTTGCCAAAACAAATGTCCGATCGGTAGGCGCCCTATCAGGGGGCTGCCCTCAGTCCGGACAACGCAAGGCCGTTAAACCTTCGTTCGACAGCCCTCTGACAGGGCGGGAGAAACGGTCAAAACTTTTGGCATA
The DNA here is from genome assembly GCA_035319325.1 of Desulfomonilaceae bacterium. GTDB lineage: Bacteria > Desulfobacterota > Desulfomonilia > Desulfomonilales > Desulfomonilaceae > DATHCX01. Next base: position 3,906 of record DATHCX010000077.1, on the reverse strand, counting down.
GGCTATAACAGGCCTCGAAAGTTCTGTCGGATGAGTTCATGACCTTCTCCCACATTCCGACCAGCCAATCATGTCATTGCGAGGAGTGGAACGACGAAGCAATCTCAGTTTTGGTCATACGCATTCGCCACAAGATTTATGAGATTCCAGGGCTGGGGGCTCTCCTGAGCGAAGTGATGAGACGGCCCTGCGTCGTCCGCAGCGAAGGAGTGCCCCCAGCCTGTGCCCAGAATCGACTTACCTGTAAAAAAGCGAATCCGTATGAGGTAGAAATTGCTTCGGGCTTCGCCCTCAGCAATGAGAGTCTTCGAATCCTTTCGCGTAGTTAAAACCGACACTACTTTTGAGAATCCCTAAAGTTGTCATCGGGAAGTCCTGCTGAAATTCATGTTCCGCTTCCAGGGCTGCAAATAGCCCATTCTCACACCGAGATAATCGGATAGCGCCTGGTCCTGGCTCGTCCAATTCGCGACAGACGCTCCTACTCGCGATGCCAGCGCAGCTTTCCCCGCGACTTGGCTCCACATATTCCGATCTTGTACAAGCTTGTCCCGTTCTTCTTTTTCCACTAAATTTCTCCAACGTTCCATTTCGCTTTTTCTTTGGGAGTCGCCCAGTGCAGTGCGCATTGATTCCAATTGGAGTTGGCGCACGGGTTCGCTTCGGTTCCAATCGATGTCACCGCGCCAGTCCTCCCGCATTGCGTTACCGAGCTTGTTCTGCCAATCCGCTTCCCCCATTACATACCGCTGCTGAATACCAAGCAGGTCTTGCAGATCTCTTGTGCTGTCTCGAAGCATTGCGTAACGCGTTTGTTTCGCGTACTTGTTGTAATTCATGGCATCCCGAAACCGGCTTTCGTAGCCGGATGCAAGTGTTTTCATGGCATTTTGGTGCAACGCGGATTCGAATGCCGGACCGCCTGCCACATTCAATCCACCTCGCCTGATTCCCGCACCCGCAGTCCTGCGCACGTAGTCGTCGAGCGTGTTGCGCTGGCCTCCCATCACGTTGGCCATATAGTCGCGGACTTCTGTGTTTCCGGGTTTTGCGATGTATGATTCCTGGGACGCAGAAGATCCTGAGCTCAGTGATCGATTCACCAGGTCATCCAAGCGGCGGCTGCGATCGGAGAAGGGATTTTTTCCGAACGCGCTGCCGTAATCAAAGCTGCTGTAGTATTTTTGGGTTTGAACGCTGGGCATGGAAGCTCCTCCTCATCGGGAATGGTTCGTTTTTCCAATGGAAAAAAGAGGATTCGGACATGTGCTGAACGTTACTTGCAAGCTTTGGGAACCTTTTTCACAAGAAAGCTTCCCCGCATCTCATGCCTCTGAACGAGCGCGGGTATTACATGGCTCCCCATTCGCGAATTGTGGAAACGCCTATCTGGATTCCGTAAATCTCTCCCGCTCCGGAAAAACTGATGGTGAATTTAAAGAACCTTCCCTGGACATTGTTGGATTCCTGTTCCAGAAGAAACAGCTTTTCTCCCAGGGTTGCAATGTCGTCGAAGGTCAGATTCACGAGAGCCGATGTATCGCCGTCTGTGTTTATGACTATCCTCACCGGGCCGCCGACCGTTTTTCCATGAATCGAAACGAGTCGAAGCATTTTCATGAATTCCGGCGATCCGAAGTGTAACCATCCGGTCTCGGCCCACGAATTGACAGGTTCTCCCGTGTCCGTTGTCACACCAGGCGGAAACAGTCTGAGTATTCGCCCGGAATAGTCGCCCCCGTACAGCCCGATTTCTCCAATTCGGTTCGAAACGTCGGATCCGTAGTGATACGCTGCAGTGAGCGACGCGACAGAGATGGTGAAAGGAGGGAGCCACGCCCGAAGGTTCAGATCGTACACGATGAGACGGTTGTTCGTCGTCTGGACTGTACCCGAAACGATCATGGGGGCGGACCACACGATCCAGTTCTTTACCGGCCAGTACTCGCCACAGGCCAAATGAAGGTAATTCAAATCGAGTCGGGGAGTGCTGTTTGCGTCCCACCAACTGAGTGCATCGGACAGTGATCTACCCCGTGAGGTGTTCCACAAGGCATCCGTGTGCAGGCCGGTGGAGACGAATGCTCCGAACCGGTTGATAAAAAACAGGCCGTATTTATCGCCATCAGGGCTCGATACCGGGGCCTTCACGATGCACCGGGAATTCACCGGGACGTGGCGTGCAGCCTCCACGGAATTGACCGTGTACCCGTTCCCTCCGGCTGTGATCTGATGACAGGTCTCCGTCTTCCATACAAAAAGGCTGTTCCATGCGGAACACACTGCTTGAATCGCATCCGGACCGCCTACCCGGTAGGACCCGCTCAATGCCCCGCAAAAGCCGTATTCCTCAAGGGGCCGGGATATGTCCACCTGATCCGGTGCATCCGGCCTGTTTCCCAGAGCCACGGTGTTGTCGAGCAGCGCCACGAACTTGTGCTTTTTCAGCGCAGTAGGTACGGAATAGACACGACATTCGCTTATGGCAGTCGTGGGGGTCAGTGCGACAGATACCTTGAACCGCACCCAATAGGCTCGGCTCAGGAATGCGTTGAAGGGTATGTTCATCTTCCAGTCTGTGGGCAGTGTCCACGAGATCTTTCCTTTGAGTGCAAGAGTATTCCCGGATGCGCCGGCGGTACCGTCCACGATGGGCAGGCTTTTCCAGGAGGAACCCGCCCAGTATTCCATGGACAGGGTAGAGACCACCTGGTTGTTGTCCGTCCAGGGTGTCCACTCTACAGTATTGAATTGATTGTAAAATCCGACGTACAGATAATCATCCGTGTCCATTGGTATGGGCGCAATCGAGAATTCCGAATACGTGTTGTCCGATACTTCCGATGTCCAGTCCTGTACGCTGTCCTCGCTCACGTCCCAATAGACAAAGCCGTTGGGTATGTCCGGCTGCCCGTCGCCGATGTTCGCCAGGGCTTGACACGGTGCCTTGTAGAGTATCCGGGTGATGGCTGTTCCCGGTGCGGTGCCGTTCGGCCTTAGCCTGATGTGATAGCCGGGCACCTCGCTCACGACCGCATAGTCGAGCATGATGCCCGCTGCCCCGTTGTACGTGATGATTCCGCTTTGAGCCAGGGGGACACCATTTACCTGTGTCCCATCCGTAAAGCCTGAACCGGGTGTCCACATCCCCCCTGTAAACCCTTCTATGATAACGGTTCCCGTATCGTTGTACGTGGCCGAATAGGATGTGACGGATGGAACGTTTCCCGATCCGTCCGCCTGCAGGCCCACAGCGAAATCCAGGTATTGAGTAATCTTCGGGACGACACCACCGTCAGTAGCCCAGTTGTCGGAAGTCATGGCGTTGAGCGTATCCCCGGTCATCCGGTTTTCGACAACTCCGAACGCCTCCTGTAGTGCCGTGGCAAGATTGTTCGTTGATGCCGCAATCCATGCGTCGGTATCGTCCTTGTATTCCCAGGTTCCACCGGCATTCTGCACGATGGACCGGAACCCGCCGCCCTCTTCCGGTATCCACACCACCCATGTTTGCCGACCGTCCACGCTCACCGCATGGTATGCAGCGGAACCGGCAGGAGTGTCGTCAACGACCGTGGCGCCGACGAAGGTATCGGCAAAGAAGATGGGCACATGCCTGTCATCCGTGGTGTACGCGACGTATATGCCGCCCGGCGTGGATCTGGTTGTCTGAACGGTGATGCTGCTCACGCCCACTGTAACCGCGTGGCCGGAATAGTCCGTGAAGCCCGCGGGTAATGCCTGCTGATAACTCGCCATGGTCTCGGGATGAGATACAACGGCATTGACCGCCTGATTGGTCTGTCTGAAATAGTACCCTCCCCCGCTTAGGGCCTGTTTCAGGAATACGGAAGGGATGTATCCGGGGTTGAAATAATTGTTGTAGGCCGCAAATTGGGACCAGCT
>DATHCX010000076.1:0-10017 GCA_035319325.1 Desulfomonilaceae bacterium | reverse complement strand
GGAAGAACCGTGACAGTGAATTTTGCGTCCCGTCAGGGAGCCTTCTGGAATTGGTGAACTCCGAGCTAGCTTGGTTCAAGAGACCCGAAATGTCCCGCTACGAGCTTAACGGGATCACACAAGATCTCGAACGAATGAAATGTATCGAAAGAAAACGTGACGACCATTAGAAATGGTGGCTGAGAGAATGGGTCAATTCCAGCTACTTCTGAGGCCACCGACGGCATTGAGCTGATAATGAGGATTCTCCATGTACGGTATGGTAAGTTCCATCAAATCCCAGCTAACACAGCTAACAAAATTCAGAAGGAATTGTCTTCAAAGAGAATCACAAGACACTAAACAGCCTGAAATTATTAGAGGTGAGTCGTAAGTTGTTGTTTTTAAAAAGCCTGAAAGGCGTTGCGAACGCGGTGCTCTCCCGCTGAGCTACATCCCCACAGCCCGCCAACTTACAGGGTTTCTGCCGCACTGTCAAGTGGCTGTCCAAATTTCACGGCCACGTCGAGACTCGTCACGGACCGAAAAGCGAGAGCTCTATTGCTGCGTATTCAAAATGATGCTTTCCGTTGGCAGTCAGCCAGGTTGTTCTCGCAGCGCAGTAAGGCAGGCCGTCCGAAACGAAGGGGACGCCCGGCGGGCAGACGCATTCCTAATGCGCAGCACCATAACTGCCGATACAATGAAAAATCAACAACGTCCCGCCTGAAACTGAAGGGTGGCCCAATACCCCGCCCGGTGTAGTGAAAGCGGCCACATCATCTTTCATACCGTTTCGCTTTCCAAGATGTAACGTGGCGCGCATGTCACCTCCGCTGCGAACGGCATCCCCTGACTCCGCCTCGGGGACGTGCCCGCCGTCGCCCCAGGGTACTTCTCTATTGGCGAAAACGGTATCAGACGCTCCCTCTGCCCACGTCAATGGCGGGCTGAAAATGACGATGGCGACAAAACTTTCTGTAACTGTCACTGATATTGCTATTTTTCGCGATCCGGTGGAGTCGCATCAAAATCTTTCACGATGCAGCTGCCATCAAGCAAGATGTCACGCGAGTAATTGCATACGCTGAGCCGCAAAATCAATGCCCTGATACGGTGAACTCACCGTATCTCGTGGTCGCGCCACATCCTGGTGGCTTCGGGACCCCAACTCCCCGCATCATAATGCAACAAGCGTGTGCCCCGATCCGCGCACTTTTCGCAGTCTTGGAGGATCGGATCCAGGAATGACCAGCACATTTCCACCGCATCCTCTCGCCAAAAAAGGGTTTGGTCGCCTTGCATGCAGTCGAGGAGCGCCTTTTCGTAGGCGTCCAGAACGGGGCCACTGAAATTCTGCGTATAATTGAAGTCCATGGTTACTGGACTCAGGCAAATGGTCGCTCCCGGGTTTTTTGTCTGGAACGTGAGGTTTATCGTTTCGTCGGGCTGGATGCCCAAAGTCAAAACATTAGGGTTTATCGTCTCCTCCAGCACTGTATCGAACATAAGGTGAGGAACCTTCTTGAAATGGATCACGATTTCCGTCAGCTTTCGTGCCAGTCTCTTTCCGGACATCAGGTAGAAAGGAACACCCTCCCATCGCCAATTGCCGACGAACACCTTCATCATCGCAAAGGTGGGAGTCAAAGAGTGCTGTTTGACGCCGGGTTCCTCCCGATATCCCGGGACCGATCTGCCATCGACAGTGCCGGGACCATATTGACCCAAGACCAGGTTCTCCTGGCTGTGTCCGGCACGGAAAGGTATGAGACATTTGAACAGCTTGGATTTCTCGTCTCTGACCTGTTCGGCTTCGAAGCGTGGAGGAGGTTCCATGGCGATTACAGACAGCAGCTGCATCATGTGGTTTTGGAACATGTCCCTCAAGACGCCCGCCTCCTCATAGTACGCAGCCCTCTTCTCAACTCCCAAAGACTCGGCCGCGGTAATGTACACCCGGTCAATGAACATACGGTTCCACAACGGTTCAAAGATGGCATTTGCAAATCGAAACATCAGCACGTTCTGGACCGTTTCTTTGGCAAGGTAATGATCAATTCTGAAGATCTGGTGTTCGGCCCAATGCAGGTGAAGGCTGGAATTCAGAGCCACTGCAGTGGCCCGGTCCCGTCCAAACGGTTTTTCCACCACGAGCCTCGACCAGCGTTTGCCGTCCGAGCTTTCTTCGGACAAGCCAGCCTCTCCCACCATGCGGGCCGTGTCCTCGTAAAGGGAAGGTGGAATCGCGAGATAGAATATTCTGTTGCCGCCTATATTCTGCGTGTCGTCGATGGATTTCAGCATGGCAGCAAGCCCGGCAAAGGACTCGGCCGAGCCGAATTTCATGGGGCAATAATACAGGCGCGAGCCAAAGCCACCCCATTGGGTGGCATCCAAGTCCCCGATCGCTTCTCTCGCTCGTTCCCTAAATTGATCGTCATTGATTTCGTGCCGGGCACATCCCACGATTGCGAACCGGTCCGGCAGTCCCTCTTCCCTGTATAATTTATAGAGGGAGGGAATGAGCTTTCTCGATGTCAAGTCTCCCGTCGCTCCGAAAATGACTATGATGCATGGCTCGGGTGCTCTCGGCGCCAAGCACGCACCGCGGGAAATGTTCAAGTCCGGTGTCTGGCTTTTGACGACTGCATGCGGATTGGTTCTGATGTGATCTTCGTGGCCCATGAGGTCCCCCTCCATTGCGTTCACCACACAAGATGAAGGATGTTTCAGGCCGATCAAGCTGCGCATCCTGGATCAAGCACTTGCCGGCCGGCGCCTGGCTGTCACCAGCCGGGCTTCGGCCAGCCAGCGTGACCAGCGGAGAAAACCCGGCCGACCTGCAATGAAAATAACCGTTTTCAAGGCGCAGCACTGCAGATCATCCGCATATGAGCGGCCCGACTCGTTCTGGTGAAACTCGATCGTGATTTTCTCATGAGTCCCTCATATCAAGGGACGCTCAACCACTCATTTCTTGGTCGCCATTGTCGGCATTCCGACCACGGCAAAAGCATTTCTTCATGCACGCCTATAGACAATTTCCGTGCACGTAATCAGTAAGGACTGTTGATTACCTGAATCACCATACGCATTTCCTGACGTGCTCGTCAAGCGCATGCGAAAAAAAGTGACCGGACCACCCGAACCGCCAGCTCTATGACCTTCTTCGCCGATTCAAACCGGCGAAGCGGTCTTGCCCGAAGGTGCAAGGGACTGCCTCGTGAGCATTCGTGTTCGCGTGCGTGCAGGGGAAACGTCAGGGATCTCAACGGAGCATGTTGCGCTACCTGGCCCAGGACAACCATTTTGCAAAGGCCTTCTTCACGAAGGGCGTAAGTCGCGTCCTATTGTAGGCGTCTCCGGTTTGCTTGATGGCTTCGGCCTGGGTCGGGTAAGCATGAATCACTCCTGCCAGCGTGGCCAGACCTAGATTTCCAACCATGGCCAGGGTTATTTCATTGAGCATCTCACCCGCATGGGAAGCCACAATAGTGGCTCCTAGAATCTTGTCTTTTCCCTTCTCCACCAGCACCTTCACGAAGCCCTCCTCTTCACCGTCTGCTATGGCCCTGTCTACTTCGCGGAGGGGTTTCACGTAGGTGTCAACAGCTATACCCTTTTTGGCCGCATCCGTTTCGTACATTCCGACGTGTGCAACCTCGGGATCCGTAAACGTAGTCCACGGAACAGTGAGAGCGCTCAGTTTCTTGGAACCCTTGAAAAGGGCATTCTGAATGACGATGCGCGCCGCGGCATCAGCCGTGTGTGTGAACTTGTAGTTCATGCAGATGTCGCCTGCGGCATAAATATGCGGATTGGTCGTCCGCAAATGATCGTCCACATGTACTCCCTTTCGAGAGTCGTATTGGACTCCTGCCGCTTCCAAACCCAGGTTCTCTACGTTGGGAGCGCGGCCCGCACCGATGAGTATCTGATCCACCGCAATGGAATTCTTCACACCGTCGACCTCGAACTGAATAACCTTTTCCCCGTCCCGGGATTCGACTTGGACAAGTTGGCTGTTCAGCGAGAGTTCTATACCCTCTTTGATGAACCTGGCTTGTATGATCTCTGCTGCGTCGCTATCCTCCCTGTCGAGTATGTGGCCGTTGTTGTGGAACAGAAATACCTGGCTTCCCAGCCTTTGGAAGGCTTGCGCCATTTCGCAACCGATCGGTCCCCCTCCTATCACCGCAAGCCGCTTCGGGCGCTCGGTCAGGGAAAATACCGTCTCGTTGGTGAGAAACCCGGCTTCTTCCAATCCCTTGACATTAGGGTGGATCGCTCGTGCTCCCGAAGCGATTACAGCTTTCTTGAAACGCAGCTTTTTGCCATCGACTTGAACCTGATCGGGGCCCGTGAATCGGGCATGTCCCAGGAAGACGTGTACGCCGAGATCCTGGAAGCGGTGCACGGAATCGTGATGGCTTATCCTGGTCCTTAAACGCCGCATGCGCTCCATGACCGCGGGAAAGTCCACTTCCACTCCATTGACTTTGACGCCATAATTTTGGGCTTCCCGGATCTCGCGAACAACTCTTGCGGAACGAATCACTGTCTTCGACGGGACACAGCCTACGTTCAAGCAGTCACCCCCCATAAAATACCGCTCCACCAGCGCAACTTTCGCCCCGAGGCCGGCCGCGCCTGCTGCCGTTACCAATCCGGCGGTGCCAGCGCCGATAACTACGAGGTTGTATCGGTCTGCCGGTTCGGGATTAACCCAGTCGGGGGGGTGCACGTTTGCGAGAAGTTCCTCGTTGAGCTTGTCGTGCGGCAGGACATCCACCTTTTCGCTGATCGCCGGCAACGGCTCTGCTTGCGACGGTTTAGGTCCTGCTTGGACGGAGGCTTCCGCCTCTTTCAGACTCTTTCGAGCGACACGAGTTACGAAAAACGCCACAGCAATGGTTGCGACAAGGCCGACCCAGAAAAAGAATTGACCGGCCATTCCTCCCTGCACCTTGCCGGCGGCCACCTCAGCCAGGGATCTGGCAGCCGAACCGAAATAAACGTACATCAGAATCCCGGGAAGCATTCCTACAAGAGATGCAAGGGCATAATTTCGAAAGGACACTCGCGTCAGGCCTAGAGCATAATTGAGCAGATTGAATGGGAACACCGGACTCAGCCGGAGGAGGGCAACAATCTTGAATCCCTCATTTCCAACGGCCTCATCAATCGCTGCAAATTTCGGGTTGCCTGCAACCTTGCTCGCTACCCAGTCCCGGGCAACGGTCCGGCCCACGAGGAAGGCGACGCATGCACCAATGTTGGCCCCAATCCACACGGTAAGAAATCCCAACGGCAGCCCGAACAAGAATCCTGCGCCCAGAGTCAGGACAGACCCCGGCAGGAACAATACGCACGCGAGGACATAGAATGCCGCCACGAACACCGGTCCCCAGGCTCCGAGACCTTTGGTCCACTCGAGCACCGCAATCAGGTACTCTTTCACGGGCAGAAACCACAAGGCAGCGACGAGCGTCACTGCAATAACCAGAAGGATGACCAGTCTCGCGGAACCTCTCTCGCCCACATCCGGATGATATTCCAGGTTTCCTTTCTTTCTAATGTATCCTTTCATTGTCGATCACCTACCATTTTTTCACGACCACCATGTAAAAATCGCAGCGTACAGGGATTCAGGTGGCTGAACAGCAACTTCCGTCACACTTTGCAAGACGCCACCCGTTGGCCTTTCCCGCTCACCTACTATGATGCAATGCCCCGCGTTCAGGTGCACTTTTTTGTCTCCGGCGCACTTAGAACCACTTCTAAACGAGTTTATCGAATGTCGCTCTTTGAATGGGCAATCGTATAAGTGCTTGCGCCAGGCCAGGTAGAGAAGGTACCATGTAAGATAAGTGCTTAACCCGTTTGCCAGGAGGTGAGAATGGGCAGGATCGTTCATACGTGCGTCAGCAGGATCGTGAGGGAAGAAGGCCCCACGAGAAAGGCCATCATTGAAGGTTTTCCGGGGGAGGTATATTACGGAGTCCACGGAGGCATCAAAGAATTCTACAAGATTGAGCCAAAACAGGAACATCCTGCTACCTTGGATCACATGATCACAGCTATTGCCGCTTGAATGATGGGGACGCTGGCCAGGTTCTTGGCCGGGAAACAGATCGATACCCCCGGGGACACCTATTGGGCAAACGTGGAAGGGGACATAGAAGATGTCAATGGAGTACTCAAAATCACTCGGATTCGGATCAATTACCATCTGAAGGTTCCCCAGGGGAAAGAGAAGGACGCGAGGCAAGCTCTCGCCGTGTATCTGGCAGGATGCCCGGCAGCCCAGAGTGTGCTGGGCTGTATTGAGATACTGGATAACCTGGTAATTGAGCAATGACTTAAACTATGGAAGAGCCGTCGCTGTAGAAAAGAATGCGTAACATGACGGACCCCTTCAGTTGCGGGTGGGGAAAAGGCCGTCATTGAGAGCGAAGCGAAGCAATCTATGCCCTTAACTATCGAGATTGCTTCGTCGTTTCACTCCTCGCACTGACACGGAAACGATGGTTCTCCCAATGGACCGACTTGTTACAACATGATTTCTGAAGCGGCGTAGCCAGGCAAGTTCTTGTGCCGGGTTGGCACCGTTTTGAGGGCGGGTCGTTCAAGGAGATGGGACGAGCTATATTTCCTACGGGACACTGGCACGAATCAGGAGTTGCATACCTTCCACGCGGGGGTTGATGACGCGTCAACTCAAGCCCTCCCTGGGAGATGGAAGAGAAAGGGCATTACCGTATACGATGTCGCCGCCGATATTAATTGTGGAAGACGACAAGAATACTGCATCTCTCGTGGCGCTGTATCTCCAAAAAGAAGGATTCGAGACAGTGGTCGCATACGATGGATACGAGGCCTTGGAATTGGCTCGGCGTCACCGTCCGATTTTTGTAATTCTCGACCTGATGCTCCCCCTGTTGGATGGTTGGGAGGTGTGCAGGCAACTGAGACGATCATCCGATGTGCCTATTTTGATACTCAGCGCCAGAGAAGAAGAAATCGATCGTGTGTCGGGTTTGACGTTGGGAGCGGACGATTACGTCGTGAAGCCCTTCAGCCCAAGAGAATTGGTCGCGCGTGTAAAAGCCATTCTTCGAAGAGGGCGATTAGGGCGAACTGAAGACAAAGAAGTGATCTCACGCGGAGACGTGGTTTTTGACCCGGAAAGACGCAAAGTGACCGTAAGCGGGCGGCCGATTCTTCTCACGCCTCACGAGTTTACATTGCTTCAGACCCTTATTACCGCACCCGGTAAAATATTCACTCGCGACGAGCTTCTGACCCGCCTTTATCCCAGGAACGAAGCCGTAGTAATCGACCGCGTGGTGGACGTTCACATAGGCAAGCTCAGGCAAAAAATCGAGAAGGATCCATCTCATCCCACATACATTGTCACCGTTCGCGGCGTTGGTTATCAGTTCGCCGAGGGCGGCGGGTCCTGAAAGGAGGCGAGGCCATGAGGAAAAGCCTCCTTTGGAAGCTCCTGGGGATCAACATTTTGATTATCGGATTTGTCATCGTCATAGTGTGGCTGGCGATCGACTACCTTGCTGCGCGTTATTTCGTGATCCTGATGAAGCAGTACAACATTTCTCCGGTATCAATCCATGAAATGTTCGTGCACTCGGTTCATCGATACCTGATTTGGGCCACGCTTGCCGCAATCTTACTGGCCCTGAGCCTCAGTTTTCTGCTGATGAAACGGGTGTTGGGCCCTCTCAGCCAGATGACGGAAATCACCCGTAAGATAGCATCGGGAGACTATTCGAATACAGTACCGATATATTCTCAAGACGAGGTGGGGCAACTGGCTGCAGCATTCAACCGCATGGCCGATAGCCTGCAGGCCATCGAGAGTCTTCGCAAAGCCATGACCATAAATGTAGCTCATGAACTCCGAACCCCGCTGACAAACATTCAGGGATATCTCGAGGGGTTACTTGACGGCGTTGTGCCTCCATCGAGGGAAAACTTTGAACTGCTGCATGCGGAAACGTTGCGGCTGGTGGATCTCGTGGAAAACATTCTTCGCCTGGCTAAAGCGGATGCATCGAGGCGGGATCTGCAGAAGACGGAAATACACGTAGCTGCCTTGATAGAACAGATGCTGGATTCTTTCCGACCTCAGTTGGACGCCAGGAAGATTACGGTGCTACCCCGTTTCATTGGCGCTGAGGCAGTGCTACAGGGCGACTCTGACAAGCTTTCACAAGTAGTGGGAAATCTTCTTGAAAACGCCGTGCAATATACGGACATGGGAGGAACGTTAAGAATTTTTACGCAACCGGCAGGGAAAGGCATCAAAGTTGTTTTTGCCAATTCCAGCGGGGAGTTATCGGAAGAAGACCTTCCCTTCATTTTCGAACGTTTCTATCGCGGTGAAAAGTCGCGCTCCCGGGCACACGGTGGGGCAGGCATCGGTCTGGCCATCGTAAAAGAGCTTGTGGAGGCTCATAATGGGACGGTAGGGGCTGACATTGCCCCCGGAGAAACGCGAGTGTGGTTTTCGCTGCCGACATGACTTTTCCGGGATTCGTTCCGGTCTTTACTCAATCTTTACGATTCCTTTATTCCATCTTTACCATCAGTGGGCATTCTTTGTTCACGAGTAAGGAATAGCGGCCCACTCGATGCGAGTGGAAGGCTCCCTAAACGTAACTCTTATGGAGGCCGGGTGTTTGAAGTGCTTCATCATCAAGGGCCTGCCAAGACGAAAGCGAGATCACGTATGACTGACAAGGAAGTGCGACCTTGTCCCGTTTCCGACAGGAGAAGGTTTAAATTCATCGCTCTTACCAGGGGCAAGATTTTCACGTTGTTGACGGTTGCTTATTTCGGCATTGCATCCTCGCTCTATGCCGTCAAAGCCACCGGCGAAGGATTGGAAGAATCCGCAACGACCGAAGGGATAAACACAATGTTTCTTGCACAGCAACATGCACCGAAGAATGACTCAACACAGCCTATAGCTACGTCCGCGCCAGCAGGAACAGAAACCGCCACCTTCGCCTTGGGCTGATTCTGGGGACCGGACTCCCGGTTCGGGAGTCTCAAAGGCGTCATTCGGACTCGTGTGGGATATTCGGGTGGAACAAAGGTAAATCCGACGTACCGCGGTCTCGGGGATCACTCCGAGTCAATCCAGATTGACTATGACCCAAGCCAGATCTCGTACGAGAAGCTTCTGGAAATCTTTTGGTCGAGCCACAATCCTACCCTGCGGACATGGTCGACCCAATACAAGGCGGCAATCTTCTATCACAACGAGGACCAAAAGAGGCTGGCCTTCCAGACGCGTGAATACGAGTCCTCGAAGAGAAACAGCAAGATCGTGACGGAGATCCTCCCGGCGACGGACTTCTACGTAGCCGAGACGTACCACCAGAAATACAGGCTCCAACAGCATCGAGAGCTGATGAAAGAGTTCCGCTCCATGTATCCCTCCGAAGGGGACTTCGTAAATTCAACTGCGGCCGCTCGCGTAAACGGGTACCTCGACGGCTATGGAACTGTGGACTCATTGCAGGAAGAATTAAACGGCCTTGGGTTATCCCCCGAACAAAGCAAGAAGCTGCTGGACGTTGTTAAGAATCGCAAAAAATTGTTTGGATTGTTCTGAAAAGGCATTCAAGGCCATGCCATCGGATTTGACCGCTGTTACGGCGCAGCTACTTCGTATACGAAGCGCTGAGAAATGAGGATGTTAACATGATGACCCTATTCAGAAAGGTTTTCGTCTTGACTGCTTGTATGATTGCATGTGTGGCGGTGGTTGCTGCCGCCCAAACCACTTACGAGAAAGCGACCTTTGCAGGAGGATGCTTCTGGTGTATGCAACCGCCGTTCGAAAAGCTCAAGGGAGTCTCGGAAGTGGTGTCCGGCTATACTGGCGGAACCGGTGAAAACCCGACGTACGAGGACTATGCCAAGAAAGGCTACATCGAAGCAGTTCAGATCACGTACGACCCGTCAATCATATCGTATGCGCAACTTCTGCACGTGTTCTGGAGG
>DATHCX010000075.1:0-10472 GCA_035319325.1 Desulfomonilaceae bacterium | reverse complement strand
GGAATGTTCTGTCAGGTACGGCACCTTGGGCTCATCCTGTTGTGGACTTTCCACAATTCCTTCAGGCTTTTGTGTTCCAGCAACTAATTCGGCGCTCTCGACGAGTCCCTCATTCTTCAGCCTTTGGTAATAGTTTTGAATAGCTGGACGATTCCACGGCTGGCCCTTTGAATTACGAAATCCTTCGGTGTTCAATTGCGCCATTATGTTCGACCAGTCCTTGATCTTCCCATCCTGGTCTTTGTGTTCTTCTATAAGCCGCAACAATCTGTCATTCAGTCGTTCATCCACAATTGCTTTTCTCGCCATGTCTTCGTCCTTCTTTAGCCGCTCGTGACGTTCAGATCGTTCCGAATTAGCCACGACTTTGAGCACTTCCTGGTGATAGAGTCGTTCCTTCCCTGTTTGGTCGTCCATTTAATCTTCATAAGGTTAGGCCGCTTTCAGAATCCGGACGATCTGGTTGATATGCCAGCGCGCTCCCATTCGGGGTTTAATGCCCTCTCTTTCCAGTTCCTGTTTAATTTGATTCAAGCTGGAGCCATTAGTCCTGAATGCCCTTATTCGGCTAATAATAACCTGTTCATGGGGATCGGGAATTAGTTTGCCATCTGCGGCGGCTTGGTACCCGTACGGCCGAGAGCCCCCAGTTTTCATGCCGTTCGCTTTCTTTTGGGCAAGAGCAGCGGCTGTTCTCTCAGAAATAATGCCCCGCTCCATCTCAGCCAAAGAAGCTGTCAAAGTAAAGAAGAATCTGCCAAGAGCAGACTGGGTATCGAGCTTTTCACAGATGGAATGCAGTGCGCATCCGGCCTTATCCATCAATTTTGCCATCTCTAATGTCTCGATCGTGTTCCGTGCCAGCCTGTCCAGCTTGTAAACGATCACGGCGTCAGTCTTTTCGGCTCTAACCATGTCCAGGACAGCTTGAATGCCGGGGCGGGCCTTGATGGTCTTCCCGCTGATCCCCGCGTCTTGGATAATCTCCGTGAGGTTCAAGTCATTCAAATCCGCATAGATCCTGATCTTAGCGGTCTGCATATCCAAACTGATACCCTCTCGACTCTGTTCTTCAGTGCTTACCCTGATGTAACCGACAGCCCTTTTCATCATGCTCATTTCCTCACAATTCGGAACGGTCTTACCGTTATGAATACAATATGCCATTGCAATCTTTTTTTGTCAAGGAAGTTTTCGGAACGGTATGAAGATTGGTCGGTTGAAGAATACCGGCATTTAGTTCAGCCTTAAAATCGTTCTGAAGGATTGCGCATTGTACACGCTTCGACCGAAGTGTGTACAATGGGAGGGAGGAAAATCGTAACACGCTTGCCCAGTGTGTCCATTTCTCTGTAAGAATACTAACCTACAATTATTCTTACAAGATTGGTTCTTTGGCTTTGTTCAATTTTGGTGTTCGGGGTCATCAGGAGCACTGTGAGTCCATTTTTTCTCGTCTGGAATGGTGTAGGCGCGCGGAAGGAAAACGGCCGAGAGAATTGATTGTGGTGGGTCCCGGAGTATTATGATTTTCTAATCTCGCGCTCCATAAGCTTTCAGGAGTTTCACCACTTCATGATGATGATTAGATTTAGCGGCCCGGAGAGCAGTTTCATTGCAATGACATTTTACGCCCGCGCTGCTTCGCACGAGAAAGCGAACTATTTCCAAGTCTCCGGAGGCCGCAGCCCCCACCAGAACCGGGTGCTCCAGATCTGTGTTCTCATTGATGTCGGCTCTCGATGCCACCAGGCGCCTGACTTCGTTCAAGTCGCTGTTTAAAACCGCCATTCGGAGCAGAATTTGAGCCCCCTCGCGATCAATTTCGGCTTGTTTTTCATCCCTAGTGCCTAGTTGCATAAATCAGAGTAACGCTTTTTTGGGCTAACAGGATGCACAACTCGTTTGCGCCATTCAAACGGAGCAGCATCGCGGTTGTATGAGTTCACGAACTGGTCAATGGCGGTCCGCACCTCCCTGGGCGAGGTGAAGCTCGCCCGCCTGAGGGTTGCTTCCGTGAGGATGGAAAACCAGCATTCCACTTGGTTGAGCCAGCTTGCATGCGTCGGCGTGAAGTGAAAGTGGACGTTTTTGTGACGAGCCAACCATTTGTCCCGCTTCGGTTTGTGTGTGTTGAGGTTATCGAGGATCACATGGATCTCGTTGTCGGGACATTCGGCGATCACGTCGTTCATGAAGTCGAGGAATTCTCTTCTTCTCCGCCGCTTGTAGTGCCCTACCTTGACTTGCCCCGTGGCAACCTCAAGCGCTGCGAAGAGTGTGGTGGTCCCATAACGCTTGTATTCATGACCAAAGCCAGTCAACGCATGGCCATTGGGAAGTTTCAGGTATCCCTGGGCTCGTTCCAAAGCCTGAATACAAGACTTCTCGTCCACAGAGATCACCACTGCATTCGTCGGAGGGTCGAGGTACAGGCCGACAATGTCCGCTGCCTTTGGAGCAAACTGCGGATCAGTTCTGATACACCAGGAACGGCGTCTCTGGAGATGAATCCCATGGCGGCGCAATACTCTCCAAATCTGGTGCCGAGAAACATCCCCCAGCCACTTGGCAAGCAGCTTGCCCGTCCAGGTTGCATAACCCGGAGGCGGGTCCTCATCGAGCATGGCCAAAATCCGTTTCTCTGTGCTCTCATCGTAAACCGGAGTGGCTCCCGGTCGGGGAGCGTCCCGCAAACCCTCCAAACCAAGGGACGCAAACCGTGTGCGCCACTTGCTCACCGTGGCAGGACGCACATCAAGCTCCCGAGCAATCATGTTCGTGCCCTGACCGGCGGCAGCAGCCAGAATGATCTTGGCTCTCAAAACCAAGCGCTGCTCGGTCTTCGTACTGCGAATCCAAGATTCAAGGGTCCGCAGGTCTTCTTCTGTAACGCTAACGGGGGTAGGTATCTTTGACATGCCCCCATTTGTACAACATAACGCTATATTATGCAACTAGGGACTAGGAAAGTAAGATGCAATTATTTTCGATACTCGCTGAGAACATAATCGGTGTCTTTTCGGCTTTTGTGACACTGGAAGCAAAACTGCTGATCAGGAGACTTTCGTTCTTTTGTATCGTCCTCGAATGTCTCAAAAGCCCATCCACCAGTATCTGCTGCTTCCTTGGACTCTTTTTGCATGACGCCGATGAATCTTCGAGGACCCTCGGTGATAGCATGGTCCTTTTCGTTCGCCGTGAGCACGTCATTGACAAAGACAGCCCCGTCCGGATAAGGCTTGCCTTCTGTTAGCGCTTCAAACGCCTTGTCGTTGGCGTAAACATTATGAATTCCTCCGGCGATTGCGAAGTCCTTATGACCTTTCGCGATGACCAGTGACTGCACGTGGTGCCATTGTCGATAGCCTTCGGGGTAATTGACGGTTTCTTTGATGGCCTCGGCAGCCAGCGCCAAAGTGATGAGAGCTCCTGCAGAAAATAGAGCCAGAGCAATGATTGTCCGTTTCTTCATCTGAGTCTTCCTCCTTTTCATAATTTGGCATTGTTTTTGAGTTTTCTTGAAATTGGCAATTGTGTTTGTCTCGAACGCCCGTTACCAGGATGAACGAAAGCCCCAGTCTTGTCAAGAAACAGGTTGCATGTCTCGGAATTATCAGCCGATATTCCTGTATTGAGCGTTTTCAAAAAACCGGTTGAGGGGAGAGCTGTAGCTCCCTGCTCAGCCAGACCATACATTTCTTTTCTCTCGACGCCGAATAATCCGGAATTATGCCGCGGTCTTCCCCATTCTGGTGTATTTGACCCGGAATCCAGTTCCAAGGGGGGTCCTTGACACCGAATAGGCTCTCGGATGGTCCGCCAGAAGGCCGCACAGCCTCAACTCTCCCGTCATGTTGCTGATGAACGTTTCATTATAATCTAGCCCAATGCCCTCAACGAATGAGTCACCCATAAACAGAATCCTGAGTTTCTCGCCCCGCAACGGCACTTCGCGTACACACCGGTCCCCGAGTCCCAGGGAATTCGTGAAGAAAGGGTAACGGTACGGCCGTATCTCTCATAACACGAGCAACTCGTCCTCAATGCATGATGATACTTGTCGCAAATCTTTCGGCAGGTTGCCGTGCGGATGGGAATCAACTGCGCCGACACCGGGTCAACGACAATCCATATACCAATTGCTGCTACCAGAAATACCTTCTTGGATTCGGCCTCAAACCGGCCTTCGATGGTTGATGGGTCCGTCTTCGACGACATCGCTATTGGTTCTTCTAGGATGGCGGCAGCATCAAGGCATTCGTTCAACGTTGAATAGATCCCTTAAGACCATTTGCGTGGTCACTGGCCGGAGTCCGGAGGTTCGAGAACGAGTCTGCATATCTCCACGAGATCTAGGGCCCTGGCAGCATTCCTTGCGCAATCAAAGAGAGTCTTGCTGGATTGACAATAGGGGTCCTTGGCGAAGAGGTTTCCTGTCGAACTGTATGCCCGAACCGGGCAGCCGCCGTGACAGAGGTTCCAATACTCGCATTCCGCACAATCTTCTTCATCGAAGAGGCGAGCAGGACGTTGCAGAAATCGTTCACGCACTGGGCCATTCATAATCTCAGCCATGGTTCCGCCCTCCAGAATATTCCCAAAGACATATTCAGGATGGTTGGACACCCAATCTTCACATTGGCCGACGGCTCCTTTCGGTCCGATGCCTACGAACTTGCACGAGCAGTTCTCAGCCCAGGTGCAGTACGATTTATTTTCACCAGTCCGGAAATAGTGTACCAACTCATTGAATGGGTTTATGGGAACGTCCTCGCATAGTCCATGGCGAATCCAGAGATCGAAGAGATCCGAATAGAAGGTGCTCAGGAGTTCATTGTCCAGTGGAAAGCTTCGCTTTGCCGGCGTCGGACGACCGCCCGGGTACGGAGTATTTATTTGAAAACTGGCGATGCCCAGATCTTCGACATAGTATGAATAGAATCGTTCTGCTCCCACGCTCAATGAAGCCTTATTGGGAAGGGTAATAACTCCTATCTGGATACCGGCATCTCTAGCCTCTTCATATCGGCGGAACCAAGTGGTGTTGAAAGACTCAGGATCGCCTCCTAACACTTTCCTATAAAGGTTGGGATAGTCAAGCGACGAACCTATTTCGTCGCAGAACATCTCTCGAACGATGCGACGCCAACGCGGTCCATAGCCGATCAGGTTGGTCTGGAGTCGGTGATTGATACGCAATCCAGTCTTTTCCGAGATCTCTCCGGAAATGTCGTGAGCTCTTAGCAGCCACTCCGGCTCCATAGTGAAGATCTCTCCACCTTCCCAGTGAAGTTTCAGGTCCGAGACTTCCTGTTGCCTGAGATAATCGGCAATTTTTCGGAAGATGCACTCGAAATCTTCCAATTCCATCACGTCCGACGTCCTGTTCTCGAAACAGTATTCGCAGTCTGCATTGCAGCGGTAAGTCGGGTTGAGGATCACCGATAAGGAATTGCTCGGCATTTGCACGTCCCCAGGAATGAACGTCGAATCGAGTTAGGCCACCAACATATAGAAGCTGTTCCACGCGAAGTTCACATTCAGGTAATAAGAGTCTCTACCCATGTAAGAGTACGGCATGCGTTGTCCGTACCCCCCAAAGGCCAACACATTTTGACCGGCGTTGTGAAGAGGATAGGCTGAGGAATCGTAAGCATTTAAGACCGCCAATTCGGACGGAGTCAAAGAAGACAAAAAGTAGTCGCCTCCTGAATTGGCCAACAAAGCGGTACGATCCAAAGTTCCGATATTCTCCGATGCGGGGTGGTACATCTTCGATGTCTCACAAAACAGACTCAACCGCTTTCTCAAATTCGAAATCAGATTGTAGTTGTGTTCAGCTTCGTCTCCTTCATAATGTTGTGTGCCGGATTTGTCGAACTTGAAAGAAATTCTCTGATACATGGGATAAATAGCTATAACCTGGGGCTTTACCACCTCTTCCAAGATTTTCAGATCATGCTCCAGGTCATCAAGGTCTACAAGGTTACCGGTTCGCATGAAGGCAAGCAAATCGCAATTTACATGCACGCCATTCTCCTGCAGGTAACCGACCTTTGTGGCTAATAACTTCGGTGAAATGGGAATCCTATTGTGCTGAATGCACAGTTCTCGGTCCAGACTCTGCACACCCATCGACACATAAGAAAATTTGTTATCAATGAGCAGGTCCATCTTAGTTCGGTCTAATGAAAGCGGATTCGTTTCGAAATACTTTACCGGAATTGTCTGGAAACCGGGAATAGCATCAAAGATGAGGCGCATGATACGATGAGTCATCAAGGATGCAGTGCCACCGCCGAAATAGACTGCACTGACAGGGCTGTTTCTGATTATGTTCGCGAATGATTCCAACTGGGACGGCAGGTAATCCAAATAGTACCTTTTGTATGTATCCGAACTGGGGGGAGCTACTGTCGATTGGAAGATGCAAAAGTTGCATTTCTTAACGCAAAAAGGGTTGTCTATATATATTTGCATGGATTCATGGTTCTTCCATTGTTTCGATTCCCAGAGCCCTTTAAATTCTTCTATGTCCAAAACCACTCGATCGGGTGACATGATAGTACCTCGTACACAATCGCACGACACTTTATCCTGGAACACTGATCATTCGTCAAACGACTTGTCCGTCGTCTCCCCCCCCGAGGACCGCTCGGCACTGGCGGAGAGAGGAACCCTGCCGAGTGGAATCGGACTGGTTTCGATCAACGAAGCTCATACCGTAATTCCAATATGGGTTCCCGATATTGTAAAGGCTCACGCCGTCTCCGCGTCCAGCAAGTGGAGACACTCCGCTGCCACTGAAGGGGGATCGATATCCGTCATGTTGCCGGAACCCGCATGAATCACAACAGCCTTCTTGCCCAGGGGCTGGAATTGCACCGGGTTCGAAGGCCCAAATAGGCCTATGGTCGGGGTATTCAGCAGGCCACCCAAATGCATCGCGCCGTTGTCATTTGCCACCACAAGCTTGCTGTTCTTCACGATGTGGACGAAGGAACCCAGGGGGGTCAGCCCCATGAGGTTGTCTATCTCTACTTCCGCAAGTGCTGCAATGGTGTCGCCAAGCCCCATCTCAAACAGCTCGCCCACCAACACAAAATGAAGAGGCCTTTTGGCGTTTAGCATTCGGATCAAGGTTGCGAAATATTCCGCAGGCCATTGCTTCAGGGGTCCCCCTGCCGTGCCTGGAGCCACGCAAACCAACGGCAGCTTATTCTCCAGGTCGACGAGTATTTCCGCACACCTCTTGCTAAAATCAGATGTCTCAATTTGACATTCCGGTCTGGAACCAGAGCGAATACCTACAGCTGAAGCCAGTGAAATGTACTGTTGCCACATGGGAATATCAGGCGAGACGGGTACTGTGACCTCGCGAAGAATTGACGTTGGCTTAGCAAATCCAACATAGGTGCCGTATCGGAGACTATCAGGTTCAAAGACGCCATTTGTAAGGTGCGTGGTGCTGAATCCCAGATCAAAGACGATGTCGTGATATCGGCCAAGGATAACTGCGACTTTGTCGGTTTCCCACGGCTCCACGATTCGATACCTATCGAGGCTCCCAAAAAGTTCCCTCCGACCCGGGAGTATGACAAAGTGGAGGTCGTGATTCTTGAGTTCGGCCGCGAGAATGTTAAGAAATGGCAGTGAAAGGATATCGTCTCCCACTCCTCCACTGGCAACTAACAGGACACTCGGCCTTTCAGACCGCTTCTCACATGAAGAAGGGATTATCATAGGTTTTGGCATGAGGGCAAAAAATCTCCACGAATCGGCTTCCTTCAGCTAATCTCCGAAAGAGTTCTCTATAGATGCCTCTGTAATATTGGCACCAGGGGTGAGGCGCGTCTGTTCTTCCAAAATGCTCATAACTGGCCGTGGGGCATCCGGCTTCACAAAACCGTTTGTAGCTGCACTCCCTGCACTCGGATATGACGATGCCGGCATGGCGCTCCGCCAGCTTTGCGATGATCGGATTATTTTTCCAGATGTCATTCAGCCGGTCGACTTCACGAATGTTGCCTAATCGAAATTTCGGTTTCGCACGAGTCAAGGAGCATGGATAAATATCTCCATTGGGGGCAAAGGTCATGAAATCGCGGCCTGCTCCGCACTGAGATCTCATGCATCGGTACGGGTGCATCCGCGATCCGATGACATCGAGCATTGTAGCCGTATTTTCATCGACTATAGAGCAATCTCCATTCGATACCATGTCAAGGTATTGCCTGTGAAATTCGAGAAACTCCGCAGGTTCGAGCGCTAGTTTTTGCCATTCCTCGCTGGCTCTGCCGTTCCGGGTGACAGGGTTCAATTTGATGCCGGTCATGCCGAGTTCCCTGTAGCCGGCCAAAATCTTGTCGAGTCGCCGGTAATTTGCCTTTGAGACAACGCATATCGCCGCCTTACCACCGCCTTTCTTTTGCATCAATGCGATGGCTCGAGTTATCGCAGAATAGGTTCCTTTGTCTCCCGGAAAGACTCGCGTCATGTCGTTGGAAACCCGATCTCCATCCAAGCTGAGGTTGACCGAGATTCTCAATTTCTCAAAGCGTTGCAACAGATCCTCACTGACCAACGTACCGTTGGACTGGGCCCAAAATGCGAGATCTTTTCCCCTCTTTTCCGCGGTCCCTCTGCCGTATTCTACTATCCGCTCTATGAGATCCGGCTCCAGAAAAGGCTCACCACCGGCGAATTCGATAGTTGCGCGTTCGGGGATATAGTCAACGATGAGATCTATCGCTTTCTTCGCGATTCCCCAGTCCATGCGCTGCTGTTTCCACGGATTCGAGTCTGCACAGCAGTACTTGCATGCCAGGTTGCACCGTTCCGTGGGGACGAGGATAAAGAGCCAGCCTCTATCAAAAATCGGTCCGGTGTCGAAAACATCGGGCTGAATGAAACGACGCCCGTTGATTTTCAACAGGCCGCGCCAATGGAGACGACCTACAAATGCGGACAGTTCAGCTCTGTGTGGTTCGGCGATCCCAGCAACTACGGTTTCCAATTCTTCCGATTCGAGAGACCTGAAAACTTGGTACTCGTGAGGTTCGAGGAAGCACCACAAGCCTGTATGTTTTTCAAGCAGCAACACCTTGCTGCCGCATTCAATTCTCTCCACCGGAAGCAAATTCAACCGCAGGTTCGGACCGAACAAATTCTCTTCGAAATGGGGCTCCGGGGTGCCAAAATCGAATTGGGTCAGGATCCGGGTGAAGTTGTCATTCTCAAGGCCGTAATAAAACATTATCCCGCCTCTGAATGGGCCAAGTCGGCGAAAGAAACCGGTTTGAAGCAAGGATTCTCGCCGAACGCCTCGTGATGAAGGGTGTCAATCCCAAAGCACTGATTGCGCAGGTCACACGGTTCACAGGCCTCATAGAATATTTTGCCCAGCGGCCTAACGTAGTCGGGATCGGTCCAATGAATGTCCGACAAATGGACTCGTGTTCTGTAGAAGTTATCGGCCCTGTCGCATGTCGGACCCAGCAAGCAAAGGGGCATGAACTCGGTTTCGATATTCGCCCCCAATGCCGCGGCCTTGTCGATCGCGGCTCGAACAAAAGGTGCAACGTCCCATACCGGCGCAATACCTTGGGATAGGTTGTCTGCGGCGCCACCTTGCAATCGAGGGTAGGTCAGCTTGATTTGCACCACGGACGGAAATGTCCGAGCAATGAAAGATACAATTTCACTGAGAAGACGGTAATTTTGTTTGCATATAACCGTGTTGGTGAAAAAGCGCATACCCAGACGATGAAGATTGGCCAGCCCCTGACAGGTCTGGCCAAACGCCCCGGTGGACCGGGTCAACTCATCATGTATTGAGGGTTGCGGTCCGTGAATGGAGACAAAGCACGAAGTCAGACCTGCGTCGCGCAGGGACTCAAGATAACTCTGGTCGCCCAATCTTCTCCCGTTGGTCTGGATGTGCTGCACATCGAATCCCAATTTCTTGACATGCCTCAAGATCTCAGGAAGGTCCCGACGAATGGTCGGTTCTCCGCCCGTATAAACCATCCTGTCGATCTTATCCTCGGACAAGATCCGTTCCACTTCCCCCAGCACCGCGGCCGTGTCACGATCTCCGTGCCGCTTGTTCCACTCGGCCGCACAGAACAGACAATGATTGTTGCATGCGTGACCTAGTTTGACAGTTCCGTCCACGCCTCGATGTAGGTTTTGCGCAACCCTAAAGATAATTTTTGTTGCTGCTACCCAGTCCAAGGTAAGTCTCCTTTTATCGTATGCATGAGCCAGTTCCGGAAATTCATTCCGACCCGGCACAACATCACAGGGCGATGAAATCTCCTGGGCAACTCTAGTCAACTGACGAAGCAGACCGCCGACTCGCCCGGCATTCGAATCACCAACTTATTTTCCCCAGTCAATCTATGGCCGCCTGGCCGACTACCTCCATTAGCGCCTCTTCGTTGGGGACGTCGGTTTGGGTCCTGCGG
>DATHCX010000074.1:0-2024 GCA_035319325.1 Desulfomonilaceae bacterium | reverse complement strand
CGCAATGACCTCTTCGCGCAATCAAAATAGAGGGTACTTTCGAGAATCCCCATAAGACCTGAAAATGACCCTCCTGATGCCGGAACTTGTGGCAACTCCTATAGGGTCTACAATTTCACATACAGCCATCGAGGCACCCCTCTATAGTTTCGCCCTTTTTGTATCGTCGGGCGGTCTTGGGTTGAGATAATCCTTGAGAAAAGAAGGCGTTCCGCGCATACCCGTTTTGGGAAAAATACGATACGGGAAGGGGGAACGCCAGATGAAGAGAGATATACCACAGCCGTTTGCCATAGACGAGATCCGCTTCAAGAACTGCTTCAGCGCTCCGAGCTATCGGATCTTCGTGGCACTGGTGGTCGGTTGGGTGCTCACCGTGGGCAAGCACACCGTGAGTCAGGTCATCCTGACCATGAGGCTCCACGAATCCAGGCACTTTGCCACCATTTATCGGTTTCTGGGAAAAGGACAATGGAACACTGATTGGGTATCCCGATGTCTGTTCAGAATCTTGGTGGAGACCTTGATTGCCGAAGGCTTTGCGGTTCTCGCGGTGGTCGACGACACGTTGAACAAGCATTGCGGTAGACAGATCTGCGGAGCCGGTTGGCAGCATGACGGTTCGGCTCCCAAGGCGACGAAAAAGGCCAAGCAGACCGTCTATGGAGTGTGCTTCGTCATCATAGGTCTGGCCATCCGGCTGCCGGGAATCAGCGATCGGGTGTTTTGCCTCCCGTATGCAGCTCGCCTGTGGTGGCCGCCGAAGGCCAAGGTGAAGCCCAAAGGGTTGCCCTATAGGACCAAGCCTGAGCTGGGTCTGGATCTCGTCACCCTGACCCACTCGTGGCTTGAAGCCGGTGAACGCCTCAGGCTCGTCACCGATCTTGGCTACTGCTGCGAGACGGTGCTCAAAGGCCGCCCCGAGGGAGTCCACGTGACAGGAAGGTTGCTCAAGACGGCGGCTCTGTTCGGCCTTCCGGAACCTCCGGCCATGCGACGGCGAGGCAGACCACGCAAGAAGGGTGTTCGGTTGCCTACTCCGAAAGCTATGTTCGAGGATCCCAACCTGAGCTGGTCTGAGATTGAGGTCTTCTGTTATGGCAAGAAGATCACGCTGCACGTTCATCAGTTTACGGCGCTCTGGTATCATAGTGCAGGGGAAGACGCACTCCGTGTGGTCCTCTGTCGAGATCCAAGGGGAAGACACTCGGATGCCGTCTTCTTCGATACGGACATCACCGCTTCTGCCGCACAGATCGTTGTGCGGTATGCTGCACGCTGGAGCATTGAGATGACCAATCGAGAGACCAAACAACTCCTTGGCGCAGCAGACCCGCAGTGTCGTAAAGAGAACTCGGTGATTAGAGCCCCTATGTTTGCATACTGGGCGTACTCCTTCGTGGTCCTCTGGTGCGTGCGCCAATTCTCTACGGCAAGGAATCTCATTGCCGAACCAGCCCCCTGGTACGGTCAAAAGAAGGACTTCACCTTCTCGGACATGCTCGCTGCCGCACGGAGGAGTCATTTCTCCCTCAGAATTTCGCGTGAAGCCAGGGAACCCAAGACGTTGAGAAAAATCCACCACCCGCGCTTTACGCGCGAATTCAACCATACAGGAAGCGCGAAACTATAGTAATATATACGTTCGAAAAAATTGTGCCCCCCTGCTTTTATTCCCATAATCTTCGGCAACTGAGTCGAGGCGATCACCAGAGCAGCTCCCAGCTTGAATCCGCTAAGAATTGTCTCCGAAATGAAGCTGACAACATCACTCAGGCGCAGTAGCCAGGCGAAAAAACTGATGATTCCTACGAGTATGGCCGTGCATGCCGCCATTTCGGCGTACTTGGTGGCATCTTCGATGCCCATTACCCCCAAAAAACTGCCAATCATTATTGAAACGGTAGAGGTTGCCGCGACGGCAGCATGCCTCGATCTGCTGAACAGGCTATAAACAAGTCCTCCCAGGAGGAAGGCGTACAAACCATGTTCAGGAGCAAGTCCCGCGAGGGACGCATTGACAA
>DATHCX010000073.1:0-17476 GCA_035319325.1 Desulfomonilaceae bacterium | reverse complement strand
CGAGGGCAGCGAAGCAATCTCCATCTGACCAAAACCGAGATTGTTTCGTCGCTCCGCTCCTCGCAATGACATGATTGGATCATTCGAATGTGGGCGAGAGTCATGAACGAATCCGACAGAACTTACGAGAACTGCTTTAGTATCGAGATTGCTTCGTCGCTCCGCTCTTCGCAATGACATGATTGGATCAGGCACTTCCCCCGAGTAACCGAATGTTTACCGGAGGAAGCCCCGGCCGGAACACGCGGCCGATGGTTCAACTTGAAAAGGTTCGTATTCGTGGCGTATAGTTCAGCGATTGCGATTCGAGGAGCAACGCCCATGATAGTTCACCATTCTTCCATCGGGCTTCGCACCGCCGGGTTCTCCGACTGCAAGGACATAACCGGCGATTTGGAATTATGCGTCAAGGAATCACGCGTGAGAGACGGCCTGCTTACCGTGATGGTCTCCGGCTCCACAGCAGCCGTCACCACCATAGAATATGAATCCGGAGCGGTGAGCGACCTCAAGCTGGCTCTCGATCGTATCGCACCGCTGGAAATAGAATACGCCCACAACGTGCGATGGGGAGACGGCAATGGGTTTTCCCACGTGAGAGCCGCGCTCATGAAGCCGTCGCTTACTATACCCGTCAAGGACGGCAGGCTCTGTTTAGGAACATGGCAACAGGTGGTATTTTTGGATTTCGACAACAAACCGAGGACCAGATCCGTCGTGGTGCAGGTCATGGGCGTGGAGAAGACATGAAAGAACGGAAATCCAGATGAAAGCTCTCGTTTTTGACGGCCAGGCTCGTGTCAGGGACGTTCCGGCACCGAAAACGAAACCCGGGGAAACCCTGATACATGTCACCATGGCGGGTATCTGTAAGACCGACGTTGAAATCATTGCGGGTTACATGGATTTTCGCGGAATTCTCGGCCATGAATTTGTGGGAACGGTAGCCGCCTCACCCGATCCTGCGCTGCTGGGGGTCAGAGTTGTGGGCGAAATCAACGCGGGCTGCGGGGCATGTGATTATTGCAGGCAGGACCTGCAACGACACTGCCCGAGCAGGACGGTTCTCGGAATCAAGGGCCGGCAGGGAGCGTTGGCCGAATACCTGACTCTGCCTCTCACGAACCTTGTGGCGGTGCCCGACACGCTATCCGACGAAATTGCAGTCTTTACGGAACCGGTCGCAGCAGCGCTGGAGATCATGGAGCAGATAAGAATTGAGCCGTCTCACACCGTGGCCGTTATAGGCGACGGCAAGCTTGGCCTGCTCATAAGCATGGTGCTCCGACTCACCGGATGCGATCCTGTGCTCGTCGGTAAGCATCCGGAGAAGATGGCTCTGTTTTCACACCTGCGGGGCAGGACCCTTCCTCTGGACCTCTTCCTGCAAACGGACGAACGATTCGATGTGGTGGTGGAAGCCTCGGGAAACGCCTCAGGCTGGAATGTCGCGATGAAGAAAGTGAAACCGAGAGGCACGGTGGTGCTGAAGAGCACCTATCATGGTTCTCTCACCTTCAATCCCGCGGCCCTCGTCATCGACGAGATAACCGTCGTGGGTTCCCGGTGCGGCCGTTTCGCTCCTGCCCTGAAGCTCCTGGACCTCGGCCTGGTGGATCCTGCTCCTTTGATTTCAGGGGTTTTCCCTCTGGAACAAGCGGAGGCCGCTCTGCGGAAAGCGCAGGAAGCGGGAGCGTTTAAGGTGCTCGTGCGCATGTAATTCGCGGGGCAGCAGGAAGTCCTGAGTATCCGTTCGGTTACTTGGGGGAAGTGCCTATCCCCTGTCATTGCGAGGAGTGAAACGACGAAGCAATCTCGACACTTAGGGGCTAGATTGCTTCGCTAGGCTCGCAATGACAATCATTTCCCACTCGTAACTGAATGGCTACAGTCCCGATACGGATTTCCTTGATTTTTGAATTGCCTGAAGCTAAAATAGCGTCGATCAGAGGTGGAGAAATGAAACGCAGCATATTGCTATGTCTAATTATCCTGGTGAGCCTTTCGGCGGCCGCATCTTTCGTGCAGGCCGAAAATTTCCCGGCATCTTCCCCCGCCG
This sequence comes from Desulfomonilaceae bacterium, assembly GCA_035319325.1. Taxonomy (GTDB): domain Bacteria; phylum Desulfobacterota; class Desulfomonilia; order Desulfomonilales; family Desulfomonilaceae; genus DATHCX01. The sequence continues at coordinate 15,417 of DATHCX010000073.1, read as the reverse complement.
TAAGTCAATCGCCGAGAATTGCCTCCCCTGCTGACCGGCAAAAGATGTTCTACGGGTACGTTCCCCCCGCGCCCATCCGGCACACCTGGCCCGGTGGATACCGCGTGATTTACAACGAACTGACGAACACCCTCATAGAGCACATTCTCGGACAGTACTGATCCGGAATCTTAGCACCCGGTCTGATGTCTGAAAGCACACAGCGCGTGTGCGTGCTCGTTCCCCTCAAGCGCGTCCAATCCGAATCTTCATAGCACTTCTCGAAAGTTCTGTCGGCTTCGTTCATGACTCTCGCCCCCATTCGAACGATCCAATCATGTCATTGCGAGGAGTGGAACGACGAAGCAATCTCTGTTTTGGTCAGTTGGAGATTGCCTCGGGCTTCACCCTCGCAATGACAGTCTTCGAATCTTTTCGCGTAATCAAAACCGACACTACTTTTGAGACGCATTCGCCACAAGATTCATGAGATTTCAGGGCTGGGGGCTCTCCTGAGCGAAGTGATGAGACGGCTCTGCGTCTTCCGCAGCGAAGGAGTGCCTCCAGCCTGTGCGCGGAATCGAGTTACCTGTAGAAAAGCGAATCCGTATGAGAACCCCTCTATGCGTCCGTACCGCAGGAAACCGTGTTTCCGGGGGAACCGGGAGGCACTTCGGGCGACCTCCGTTTTTGACTTCTCTCCGGGCAATGATTATTGACATGATCAAGACCCGGTACGAGGAGGTGTACCATGGCCGGCGAACATGAAAATCAGGATGTGGTTTGTGGGTGCGATCGAGTAGCACCTGTGGCGGAGGCCCAAAGTTGTGGCTGCGCTCCCAACGTGGCTTTCACGTGTCAGGAGGAGGCCATTTTGGGAAAAATGAGGGAAATGAAATCCGAGGTACGTAATCTCGCGAATAGAATGAAAGAAATAAGAAACAGCATGGACGAACACGAAAGCATGGAGTGGGTCCGGCTATCGAGTCAGTTGGAAGAGATGCGGTCACAATGGAAAGTTTGGGAAACCAAGCTGGACGATGCGATCGAGAGGAAATTGATTCTGCTGGGACACCGGGAAATGCAAGCCTGAAGGGCGGCCCCACCGGTCGTGCCGATGGGGACCGTCGCTGATCGCCTGAGTTCGGAAGGGTAAGCGGATCTTTCTCACTCGCTGCATCCCCTTTTGAGTGCTATAGGAATGCTCGAAAGTATTGTCGGATTGATAGGCCTTCCCTTGCATGTACAATGATGAAGCAGGTCATTGGGGGGAGTGTAGTGACGAAGCAATCTCGTTTTGGCGGAGGACATTGCTTCGGGCTTCGCTCTCGCAATGACAGTCTTTCAATTTCTTCGTGCAATCAAAATCGACGGTACGTTTGAGAATCCCTATAGCTGCGCATCGAGAATCGAGGTGTTCGGCTTACCCGGCAAGTTCTTTCCTTCGGCCCCGTTGGTCCCGGGTACATCGGGTGCTGTTGAAATTACTGAAGAATTTTCCGCTGTAAGGGCTGTACCCACGGTTGTCGGCAGCAACAGCCAAAATACAATCATAGTGCCCCCTCCCGCGAAAGAGAAATTGGTTCTTCCCAGTTCCCTTATTATTGAACATAATACAATCCGAGTCCTAGCCGCCGGTACGGGTATTATACCGTTGCGCTTTCAAATACGTGAAATCGGGGAGGAACTTCTTGTAAGAAGTTCCTCCCCGAACCCCACCTCAAGAACGTTTAGCACTCGCCGGTATCTGCATTTCCGCTGAGGAAATGCAGATACCGGCGCATGATAGAAGCTTCTGGGAAAGGGTTTGGACGGGAGACTCTTTACAAAAAGGGTCCCCCCAATCTTACTTTTTTGAAAACGCATTCGTATTAATCGCTGGTGGAGAGGGACAGAGGAAGGGGAACCTCCGGTCGGGAATTATGTCACGGATACAAATCCAAGGTATGGTAAAGGGTTTTTATGAATCAAATTGACAGACTCCGCTTTGGAAAAATGAACAAGACGATTCTTATAATTGCGAATCCCGTAGCAGGAAGAGCCGCGGCGGATCGGAGGGCACACCGGTTATGGGAAGCTCTGAAAGCCCGGGGCCTGAAAGTTGAGTTATCGTTCACCAGACGTGCGGGCGACGCCTGCAGGATAGCCGGTCAAGTGGATTCCCACGTACGCGCGGTGGTGGTTGCCGGTGGGGATGGAACAGTAAACGAGGTTCTCAACGGGCTGCAAGACCCTTCTCGAGTTCCCGTGGCAGTCCTGCCGTCGGGCACCGCAAACATGCTGGCTTATGAGCTACGTTTGCCGTACAGAGCCGAGGCGATTGCCGCAATGATTGCATCACCCCTGGTGCGGCGAGTGGATATGGGACTGGTGGAAAACAAGAGATTCTTGCTTCTGGTGAGCGCAGGCTTTGATGCCATGGTGACCGAAGAGGTCTCCAGAACCAGGGGCAGAGCGCTGGGATACCGGGGTTACGTCATTCCCATCGTCAAAACCATAGGCAAATACAAAAAGACGGACCTCGAAATTGCCGTAGACGGCCAGCGGGTCACAGGCGGCCTCGTCATTGTGTTCAGCATCCGGAATTACGGCGGCCTGTTCGAGATCGATGCAGTCAAGGGTTCGGATTCGGGTCATTTCGACGTCTGCGTGTTTCATGGGGGAACCATTCCAGCCGTGCTCCGCTATTCTGTCGCCATGGTTACCCACAGAATTCCTCAACTGTCGGATGTAACGTTTCTTTCCGGACAAAACGTGAAAATCGAGTCGCTGGGGGAGCCGGTGCCGGTAGAAGTGGACGGAGATTACTTCGGAACTACGCCCGTCGAAATCAACCTTCGGCCCGCGCACGTTCCTGTCATTGTCCCCCCGGTTGCCGGAAGCACATGATTGGCGAAAGTCCCGGGAAGACTGAGTATTGCTTTTCGTAAGTTCGGTGCCGGATTTCATGACCGGGAGAGATTGCTTCGTCGCTGCGCTCCTCGCAATGACAGAGCCAGACAGTGTACAATTGCGAGTGCAGCGCGGCAATCTCCGCCTTTTGGCATCAAGATCGCTGCGTCGTTTTCCTCCTCGCAATGACAGAGGCTGGGCAGTTTCCCCGAGTAACGGGATGATCACTCATTTCAAAAAAGGCTTGACACTATTTCCGAAAGCGTTTATGAATATAAGTTACGAGGTGTACCGACCTGATGACGAGCACAGTACAGTCTAGCGCAATTCGATTTTTTGGCTGGTATTATTATTTTACCTCCCATGGAGGATGAAGCGCGCTTCGCTGTAAGTAATAAAACACATAAAAAGAGAAAAGATGCGAAGCAAGCGCTTCGCATCTTTTTTTTTGGGAGGAGAGAAAAAATGGTGGTGGTCATGAAAAGGGATGCAAAGGAAGGCGCTGTGGCCCGGGTACTCGCAAAGATCGAGAGCCTGGGCATGAAGGCCCATGTTTCCAGGGGCAAGATTCGCACTATCGTGGGTGTTGTGGGTGACAACAGCGGTGTCGAAGCCTCCAACTTCGAATGTCTGGATGGCGTTGAAAAAGTGGTGCCGCTTCTGGGACCGTTCAAGCTCGCCAGCCGTGACTTCAAGAAGGAAGATACCGTGTTCTCCATTGACGGCTCACACATCGGGGGCAAGAAAGTCATCATCATGGCCGGTCCGTGCGCTGTGGAGAGCCGGGAGCAGATCATCAAAGCGGCACTAGCGGTGAAAAAATCCGGTGCCGTGGCACTACGCGGAGGAGCGTTCAAACCCAGGACTTCCCCGTACAGTTTCCAGGGCCTCGGGGAAGAGGGACTCAAGCTCATGGCAGAAGCACGGGATATGGCGGGCCTTGCCGTAGTGACCGAAGTCACCAGCCCCGAGCAGGTTCCTCTGGTGGCCCAATATGCCGACGTTCTCCAGGTCGGCGCACGGAACATGCAGAATTTTGCTCTCTTGAACGCGGTGGGCATTGCCCACAAGCCGGTGCTCCTCAAGAGAGGCCTCTCAAGCACCATAGAAGAATTTCTCAACGCCGCGGAGTACATACTGAGCCACAACAACCCCCGCGTGATACTCTGTGAACGGGGAATCCGCACGTTCGAGACCTCCACCCGGAACACTCTCGATATTAATGCGATTCCCGTCCTGAAATCGTTGAGCCATCTTCCCGTGGTGGTCGATCCCAGCCACGGCACCGGAAAACGTGAGTACGTGGCGGCTGTGAGTCGGGCAGCTATTGCGGCGGGAGCCGACGGCCTCATCGTCGAAGTGCATCCCGATCCGGAAAACGCCCTGTCCGACGGTGCTCAGAGTCTGAGACCCGAAGAGTTCGATGAGCTTATGGCTCAATTGAGACCCGTGGCAGAGGCGGTGGGCAGAACTCTGTAATACAATGCGCCCTCCATCCGAACAACGGGAAAGGGCCTTCACATGACCACCACTGCCGCTATTCCGGAGTGTCTAGCGGTTAAGGGCTCTGCTCGGTAGTCTTCTGGATGGCAGGAAACGCACACACGTGCCGGAATCCTGATTTCTTCCCAAGAGATGGGGTTTCCGGCGAGCGTCAAAAGTTCTTGAGGTGAGGTTCGGGGAGGAACATCTTGCAAGAGGTTCCTCCCCGATTACATGGTCCACACTCCGTAGAATCCGGGAGAAGGAAACCAGGGTGCCTCTGAGAGAATCTGTAGTGACCATCGTCGGAATGGGGCTCATGGGAGGCAGCCTGGGCATGGCGCTCGTGAGAGAAAACGCATGCCGGCACGTACGAGCCCTGGTTCGCCGAGAGGAAACAGCTCGTGACGCAGTATCCCTGAGAGCTGCCCACGATGCCGTGCAAGATCCGCAAGATGCGCTGAATGATTCCGACCTTGTGGTGATTGCCACGCCGGTCCGGACCATAGAGCGACAGGTCTCCGAACTGGCCGCATTCATGCGACCCGGTTCCGTCATGACGGACATGGGAAGCGTCAAACGCACCATCGTGGACGCCATGAAAAGACTCCCTCAGGATGTTCGTGCAATTGGAGGTCATCCCATGTGCGGGAAGGAAACTTCCGGGATTCAGTCCGCTGATCCCGATCTTTTCCGGGACAAAGTCTGGGTGATGACCCCAGTCAATGAAGGCGGTGAGGCGGCTCGGGATCTAGTGACCGAGATGATTGCATCCGTGGCCGCAAAACCTGTCATGATGCCGGCCGAAGAACACGACGTAGCTGTTGCGTGCATCAGTCATCTTCCGTACTTGCTTGCTTGCACTCTCGTGGGAGTCGCCGAGGAGACAGGGAAGGATAGTGCCGCAGTCTGGGAACTGGCATCGAGCGGATTCAAAGACACGTCCCGGGTGGCCGCCGGTGATCTGACGATGATGATGGACATACTCTCGGCGAACACCGAAAACGTGTTACTCATGCTCGGCAGGGCAGGCAGCAAACTGGCCAGATACACGGAGCTCCTCCTTCGCGGCCATGAAGAAGAACTCACAAGAGAACTCGCCGAGGCGAGAGATCGACGCACCGGGATGTTTCCAGGCGGATGACACGCGAGGTAACGAGGAATTACAGATCGTATTGTTTGGCCTATGCCGATGGAATAATATGGTGCGCTTTCAAAAAAGTTCTTGAAGAATGGTTCGGGGAGGAACTCGTCACGAGAAGTACCTCTCCTATTTGACGTACTTGAAAGCGAAGACGGTATCAGAGGCGATTTCGCGACTCGAGGAAATCCTCGGCAGCGTGGATCCATTCAGCGACGAGTGGGAAAAGATAGTCATTGCGAGCGTACCGAAGCAATCTATCCCTTAAGTATCGAGATTGCTTCGTCGTTTCACTCCTCGCAATGACAGAGGATAGGCACTTCCCCCAACCAACTGAAGCGTTACAGCAGCGTTGGGCATGAACACTTTGGAGTCAAGATTGAGCGAGAACCAGGGTCTGAGAATCCGAGCATGCGGCGGCCTGAACGGCACCGTGCTGTTACCCGGAGACAAATCGCTCTCCCACCGGGCGCTGTTGCTCGCTTCCGTTGCGAATGGCGTATCCAGGATCGAAAACTGTCTCATGGCAAACGTGACTCAAGCCATGATCGATTGTCTCCGAGGACTGGGGGTGAACATAGACGTCCTGGAACAGGCTTCAGGAGCGGCGGCGGCTGCCGATCTGGTGGTGGGGGGGAAGAATCTCTCATGCTTCACGCCTCCTGTGGAACCTTTGCCTTGCAGAGGCTCTGCAACCACCATGAGGCTTCTGGCGGGAGTTCTTGCAGGCCAGCCGTTCGAGTCGACCCTCGATGGAAACGAACGCCTGAGAATGCGACCCATGGGCCGGCTTGTCGAGCCGCTCAGGTCCAAAGGGGCGCTCATACGTACCCGGCAAGGCAATGCCCCCCTGACTTTTTATCCCTCCCTTTTAAGGTCGTCGGAAACGGTTCTTTCTGTTGCGAGCGCACAGGTGAAATCTGCGTTAATGCTGGCAGGCTTGTTTTCTGAAGGTCCGACGAGTGTAACGGAACCTCATCCAAGCCGAGACCACACGGAAAGAATGCTCAGAAGCATGGGGGTTCCAGTGGAGGAATCGTTTCATGATGACGGCAGCCACGAGGTAAGAATTCCGGGCCCGGTGACTTCTCTGCCTCCGCTGGATGTGCGGCTTGCCTCGGATCCATCTTCTGCGGCTTTTCTGGTGGTTGCGGGCTTGATCGTCCCGCATTCGGCTGTCATGATTCCCGGCATCTGTCTGAATCCCGGAAGAACAGGCCTTTTCGAGGTACTCAATTCCATGGGGGCGCTGCTGACTGTGAACGGGCAATCCGAAATGAACGGTGAATTCGTGGGAACAGTTACCGCGAGCACCTCCGAACTCCGGGGTGTGCTGGTGGATGGTTCGACAGTCACACGAATGATTGACGAATTTCCGATATTTGCGGTTGCCGCAACCCAGGCCCATGGCGTCACGACGGTTCGGGACGCGGCGGAATTGCGGTTGAAAGAAAGCGATCGAATCACGGCTCTTGCAGAGGAACTCAATAAGATGGGGGCAGGCATCGAGACCAGTGGGGACGGATTCCGCGTGCGAGGTCCGGTCCGGCTGAAAGGCGCTCGCGTAAACGGCCGTGGAGACCACAGACTGGCCATGACTCTGGCGGTTGCAGGACTGGTAGCTGAGGGTGAAACCGTCATTACAGGGTGGGAGGCGCTGACCGACTCGTTTCCCGATTTTCCGCCGGTCCTGAATCGACTCGGAGCGCGGCTGGAATGGTGAAAGGTACCACACGTCTCGTGGGAGTCATAGGCGATCCCGTGGCCCACAGTCTCAGTCCCCGGATACACAACGCAGCATTTCGCTCCCTGAAGCTGGATTGGCTGTACGTACCGCTTCGTGTAAAAAAGGAAAACATGGAGGCTGCCCTCAAGGGGCTTTACTCGCTGGGATTTCGCGGAGCGAACGTAACGCTACCCCACAAAGAGACTGTCGTCCCGTTTCTCGCGGAGTTGTCACGGGAAGCTGCTCATATCGCCGCGGTGAACACGATAAGAATAGAGCCTGACGGCAGGATGATCGGCGAAAATACCGATTGGAAGGGTTTTCTTAATCACCTGGAAGATGTCGATTTTCAGGCGAAAGGTTGCAAAGCCCTGATTCTAGGTTCCGGAGGATCTGCCCGGGCAGTGGGATACGGGTTGGCCCGCAGGGCCGCTCGCATTACTATCTGTTCACGGAATGAGAGGGCAGCCGAGAGCCTTGCCGGAGATCTCGGGAAGTTCGTGCCTCCGGACGTCCCAAGTCCTCGAGCCATCCTAAGCCTCGGAAAGCTGGACGAGGAGATCGAGCTGCTGGTGAACACTACACCGCTCGGCATGTCGCCGGACTCGGAATCGTCGCCGTGGCCCGAAAATATCGATTTTCCGGAATGCAAGCTGGTTTATGATCTGGTTTATTCTCCGCAGATCACGCGGTTCATGAAACAGGCCCGGGTCCGGGGAGTCACAGCTGTGAACGGATTGGGAATGCTGGTGTATCAGGCGGCTATCGCGTTCGAAATGTGGACAGGCGTTTCCGCGCCGGTTGAAGTAATGAAACAGGCTGTACAAACATGTTGAGATTCCTTACTGCGGGAGAATCGCACGGCCCGGAGCTGACAGTGATCCTCGAAGGACTGCCTGCCGGCATCCCTCTGAAGCCGGCAGACCTGGACGCTGATCTGTCCAGACGGCAAAAGAGCGAAGGTTCCGGCGGCAGGATGTCCATAGAAAAGGACCGGGTGCGCATTACCGGCGGCGTCATGGCAGGGCTGACGACTGGCTCACCGGTTTCCGTCATCATTCTGAACAAAGATTTCCAGGCCTGGCGCAACAGAAATATTCCGGCCATGACCATCCCGAGGCCCGGCCATGCTGACTTGTCCTCAGCGGTAAAATACGGATACCGCGATTTGCGACTGGGATTGGAGCGATCTTCCGCGCGGGAAACTGCGGCTCGGGTGGCCATGGGTGCACTATGCCGCGCATTTCTGCGAATGTTTGACGTGACGATCGGTTCCTATGTAGTGTCCATCGGAAGCATAACTGCAGAATTTCAGTACCCCTTCGATCACTCCCCCCTTTTTGCTATGGCCGAAGAGAGTCCGGTCCGGTGTCCTGATGAGGAAGCCGAAAAAAAAATGGTTGAGGCAATTAGAGCAGCGCGACAGGCGGGTGACACATTGGGTGGAGTTTTTCAGTGCGTGGCGCTGAACGTCCCGCCAGGGCTTGGGAGTCACGTGCACTGGGATCGCCGACTGTCATCCCGCATCATTGCTGCAGTAGGATCGATTCCGGCAATCAAGGGAGTGGAATTCGGAGATGCATTCCGGAACGCGACGCTTCCCGGCACCGCAGTTCACGACCCCATCGTCGTAGATACCGCAGGAGTGCTCTTGCGCACACACAACCGGGCGGCAGGGCTGGAAGGGGGAATCTCAAACGGGGAACCCATTGTTGTCCGGGCAGCCATGAAACCTATCAGCACAACCCTCAGGGGCATCCGATCGGTCGACCTCTCCAATGGCGCGCCGGTGGAGACCGTTTATGAACGAAGCGACATATGCGCGGTCCCGCGCGCTGCCGTAGTCGCGGAGGCCATGATCGCGTACGTCATTGCCGACGCGATCGTGGAAAAACTCGGGGGCGACAGCATGGCGGAGATGATGCCGAGATTCGAACGTCTGGCCCGGGCACAGCTGGAAGACCTCCCCATGAACGACATACCCTGGAGATTCGGTTACGAATGAAGAAGAATGCAGGCAGAAGTTGTGTGAGGTCTCCACTCGATTCAAACGGTTCGGAATCGGAAAAAACGAGTTCTGATTCTCAACGCGGCAACCCGCCGAACAGTAAGCTCCGGACCAACATCATTCTCACCGGTTTCATGGGCACGGGCAAAACAGCAGTTGGAATGGTGTTAGCCAAAAGACTCGGATGGAAATTCCTGGATACCGATCGCTTGATAAGCGAACTCGAATCCATGTCTGTGACGGACATTTTCGCAAGGCGCGGAGAAGCGCACTTCAGGACCCTGGAAAATACACTGTGCGAGCGTCTGGTCACCGAGAAACATGCGGTGATCGCAACCGGCGGCGGAATGCCGGTCAACCCTTCAAATCGGAAGCTCCTCAACGCAGCCGGTCTCGTAGTGAATCTCCGGTGCGATCCCGAAGAATCGATCAAACGGATCAAGGACATACATGCCAGGCCGATGCTGGCAACGGAGGACCCTCTGCAGCAGGCGCGCGAACTCTTGAAAGAACGCGAATCTGCATATTCGTCGTTTCTCTTTCAGATGGACACCCTCAAGCAGAAACCTTACGACGTGGCGTCCAGGATACTGCAGATTTTGAAGGCTCCCGTGCGGGAAGCGCGTTTTCAGGCGGTAAACGTTTCCTCGATCAGCGGATACACTATTACGATTGGATCCGGCGTGCTGGTCCTGTTAGGTGAGATGATGGCCAGCCGCGGTCTGTCCAAGCGGATTGCGGTGGTTACCGATACACATGTCGGGCCCCTGTACCTGGATCCCGTTCTGAGTACTCTGCGTTCTGCGGGATTCGCTCCCTTCGCATGCACCGTGCCGGCTGGCGAACAAAGCAAAAACTCCGATCAACTGGCATTTCTCTATGACCGGTTTGTTGAAGAAGGACTGGACAGGCGCGGAGCGGTTGTCGCTCTCGGAGGGGGAGTTATTGGAGACCTGGCCGGTTTCGCCGCAGCCACGTACATGCGCGGGGTAGCGTTCGTTCAGTGCCCGACCTCTCTTTTGGCAATGGTGGATTCCAGTGTAGGCGGAAAAACAGGTATAGATTTGCCTCAGGGAAAGAATCTCGTGGGAGCCTTCAAGCAGCCGATTCTGGTTGCGGCGGATTTGAAAACCCTGGATACGCTTCCCAAGAAACAGGTCGCAGGGGGTATGGCCGAATTGATTAAACACGCGGTCATCGACGATGCCGAGCTGTTCGCAAAACTGGAAAAGAAGAGGAAAGCACCGGTCCTCACTCCGGATCTCATCGCTGACTCCGTGGATGTGAAGATCCGGGTGGTGGAAGAAGACCCATACGAATCCGGCCGCCGGGAGGTTCTGAATCTTGGACACACTGTGGGCCATGCGCTGGAAAAATGCAGCAAATACAGCTTGAACCACGGGGACGCTATTTCCATAGGGCTCGTCGCCGCAGCTCTTATTTCGAACACCGTGGGCATGTGCGCCTCTGATATCCCGGGTAGGCTGGAGAAGGTCCTCAGCCGATCAGGGTTGCCTGTGCGCCACGGGTTGGATCCGGACGAGGTGGTCTCGGTCATGGTTTCAGATAAGAAAACAGTGGATGGCCGCGTTCGTTTCGTCTTGATCAACGACATAGGCCAGGTGCAAAACGGATTGCATGTGCCGCCGGCGACGGTCAAAGCGGTCCTGAAAACACTGAGAAACTGACATGAATACTCTTTCAAAGCCGTGAGATCTGGAGAAATGTGTTACAACAGGATCACGTAAGAAACCGTACCATTACGCTTTCAAATACGTGAAATCGGGAAGGCACTTCTTGTACGAAGTTCCACCCCGAACCCAACCTCAAGAAGGTTTAGCACCCGCGGAACCATCGTTTCCGTGTTGCTGCGACGAGTGAAACGACGATTCATTACACCTGGGCGGTGGTTCATGAAAATTCTCGTCTTGCATGGCCCGAATCTCAATCTGCTGGGAAAAAGGGAGCCGGACGTTTACGGCAGAACGACTCTTGCAGAAATCGAAGGTGAACTCGAGACGAAATCGAAGAGACTCGGTATGGAAATTCGCTGCCTTCAATCGAATCACGAAGGCGTTCTCATTGACGCCGTACATGAAGCAATGACCTGGGCGGACGGAATACTTATCAACCCCGGAGGCTTGACCCATACCAGTGTCGCCTTGCGGGACGCTCTTGCCGGCTCTGGGTTGCCGGCCGTAGAAGTGCACCTTTCCAATATTCACGCGCGTGAGGAATTCCGGAAGACTTCGGTTACCGCAGGCGCTTGCATCGGCCAGATATCGGGATTCGGACCTGATGCGTATTATCTCGGGCTCATGGCGCTCGCGTCATTACATGAAAAATCGTGACAGTGAGAGGATGCCTGGAGTCTCAGACCAATGCGCCTTCAAAAAAGTGGGATTCGGGGAGGAAAGTCTTATACGCGTTCGCCACAAGATTTATAAGATTGCCGGGCTGGGGGCTCTCCTGAGCGAAGTGATGAGACGGCTCTGCGTCGTCCGCAGCGAAGGAGTGCCCCCAGCCTGTGCCCAGAATCGAGTTACCTGCAAAAAAGCGAATCCGTATTACAAGAAGTTCCTCCCCGATTTCAGGTATTAGAAAGCGCAGCTATCAGAGGTGCGGAGCTATACGGAGAGTTCTTTTCTGAAGATGCGATATCGTTTATAAATTCTGCATCCCAGTTCTATCTCGAACTTGTTGATATCGTCGTTGTCTTCAAGATTCCATCCAAATTCGACGTACTTATACTGAGGCTTGCTGTCCCATAACCGGTTCAAGTGATCGAAAGCAACCAGGGGGAGTCCGAGCTTCTGATGGCTCTGCTTGAACCCCATGGCAAGCCCCCTTACTCCTTGCACGCGTTTCCGGTAAAAAAGCGCTTTCAAGAGTCCGAACAGTCCTATTTTGCCGTTCAGCTTTTTGAGCACCGGGTTTATATCGGGAAGCATGATACACACGCCGACCGGTTGATCGTCATAGTACAGAAAGAAAATCAGATCCGGGTCGACTATGCGGACCAGCTCCTTTGCCATCTCAATCATTTCTTCGTCGGTCATGGGAACAAAGCCCCAGTTACGGGCCCAGGCGGCATTGTAGATTTCCTTGACCAGAGTCATTTCCGAATCGAAGTTCTTTACGTTCGCTTTTCTGATCCTAATATTGCTGTTTTTTCGTATTCTTCGCGCCAGGCGCTCGACTCTGGCGGACGCGCGGTCGTTTTTTTCCAAAAGCAGGGCAACCAAATCCTTTTCTTTCTTCATTCCCGCCTCCTCCACCAACCGTATGTAATAGGGCGGGTTGTAGGTCATCATGATCGTGGGAGGAAGCTCAAAACCTTCCAAGAGCATCCCCACCTCGTAATTGGTCGAAGGATTGAGAGGTCCTCTCAAGAAAGTCATGCCTTTGGAACGGGTCCAATCTTCCACTGCCGCAAACAGTCGGCCGGCTGCCTCCGAATCGTCCCTGCACTCGAAAAACCCCCAGATTCCCATGTCTTCATTGTGAAATTCGTTGTAATTATGGTCGATTATCCCTGCGATTCTGCCGACGGTTTCCGTGCCGCGGCGTGCGAGAAACAGGACTCGTTCGGAGAACTTCCAGAACGGATGAGCAGCCGGATCCAGCAGCCTGGCCACTGCCTTCTTGAGGGGCGGAACCCAATTGCGCTCCTCCGCGTATATCTTCCAGGGAAGATCGATAAAATCGTCCAGATCCGAATCGCTCGATACTATGATGATATCTACCTGCCCCATTCATACCGCTCCTGTTCCGATCGAAAGGCGCACTTCATGAATTCCGTCGATCTTACTGCTTGGAATGCGCCTTCAGGCTACATGCTCATCGACAGAAATGCCATGGCGTTTTCCGCCAGCAGTTTCTCCAGGAAGCCTTCGGAGAGTCCCAGAGTATCCAGCCTGCGGATCTCTCTGTCCCACGCGTAGGGAATATTCGGAAAATCGGTACCGTACATGATCCGGTCGCATCTCATATCCGAAATACTTGGCGCCTGGCAGTCAGGCAAATAGTCAGCCAAGACCATGGCTGTGTCCAGCCAGAGGTTGTCGTACAACTCAAGCATGTTCCGGTATTCGTCGAACTCATTTGCCCCCAGGTGAGGCACACAAATCTTGAGCTCCGGGTATGCGGCCAAGACCGCCTCGAGCATGTGGGCGCCGCAGATTTCATACGGGTCCCGTTCGTAGGTGTAGTAGGGGTTCTTGGGCTCCCGGCCTACGTGCATGATAAGAGGCTTGGCCTGATCCGCACACATCTCATAGATTTCGTGCATCGATCGGTCTTCGAGGGAAAAATACTGCACGTGCGCGTGTAATTTGATTCCTGCGAGCCCCATCTCGAAGGCTTCCTTCATAATGTCCCCCGCGCCTGTTTCTCCGGGAAAAACGGTTGCCAGACCCGTGAGCTGGGGGAATGTCCGACACAGACCGGCCATGTACCTGTTCAAATCTCTGGCCATGCCCGATCTGTGGGCATAATGCAGGCCCACCATACGTTCGACTCCCCTGGATGAGAGAAATTCGATGATTTGGGGAGAGGTCAATTTATACCGTACCGCCCAGGCAAACGTGTCAAACCACTGCCATATCGCTTCAAACAAGGGACCCGGAAACAAATGGACGTGTGCATCCAGTATCCGGGGCAATGAGCTCGGTACTCTGTCCCCTTCCTTATCGTGAACAGCAGGCAAGACAGGCTCAGTACGCATATTCACCACCAGCGGTATTTCTACACTATTTCGCCTTCAAATACGTGAAATGGGGTTGGACACACTTTATACCATTTCGCCAATGGGGAAGTACCCTGGGGCAAGGGCGGGGATGTCCCCGAAGCGCGGTCAGGCGGTGCCGTTCGCGGCGGAGGAGACATGCCCGGCACGTTACATCTTGGAAAGCAAAACGGTATTACCTACAGGGTCTCCCGATCTTACTCATGAGCATGCGAATCGGTATAACCCGACCCGGAGTTTGCGTCAACAAACTGGCCATGAATCAACGTGATATGATAGAAAGTATTGCGTCGCAGGGTTGTCGCAAAAGCCCAAAATCACATTTCGCGAACGCGAATGTGGACGCCTACGTCACCGTCAGGATGGAAGAATGGAAGATCGTCGCTTTTTTAGTGCGACCCTCCGGGCCGTAACTATCAAACGGGATTCGGCAGGAGATGAAGCTTCTTGCGAAGCGAGCCTTGGAGACGTGTTGCTCTCCACTCTGGACAAGCTCGTTGAGATGACACGCGTGTTGAAGTCCATTTCTGCGGAAAACGCGCACTGCGAACAAAAACACTCTTTCGAGTCGCTTGCAAAAGAGGTGCACGGCCAGGAAAAGGTCGTCACTCAGCGTCTTCTGTCCGTAGCCGAAGCAGACAGGCCGGCAAACGACATCGTCCGCCTTCCGTACCGCCTCGAAAGGATCGGAGACATGTTGGAAACAGTTTTCGCGTCCTTTGAAAACAGAAAGGCCAGCGGGGTTCGTTTCAGCCCCCAGAGTGAGGCCGAGCTCGACACGTTGTTCAGTGCAGTCCTGGATGTCATGGTTCATCTCAGACACGCTCTTGCGACATCCGACGTGCACGCGCTGGAATCGGCAATTTCCGAAGACACACGTCTGAGCGAGACGCTGGCGTGTTATCGTCTGGCACATTGGGAGCGATTGTGGTCAGGATCGTGTTTGCCGCAGGCGTCCGCCATCTACCTTGCCATCCTTGATTCAATAAAGTGGACGAACGAATACCTGAAAAAGATCTGTGTCACCCTGCGCAATGAAGCAACCGCGTGAACAGGGTGTGAGCTTTTCGGAAAAAGGTCACCGCTTCGTAAGTTTTCCCGGGGTAACGGACATACCCGTGCATTCACCCCGATTTGAACTCGGGCCATGAGGCACTCCGCTCCGGATCACAAACACGACTTTGTTCACACATCCGTTTCCGATGCGTGCGGGGGGCTCAGCCGGTTTCTTCCTCCACAAACGGGTTTCTGGCCATTCGGCAGGTGCAATTGCCTTCGTCGCCTCTGTTCCATTCGTTGATGATTTTCTTGAGACCCGATCTGTCCAGGTTCAGATAGCGTTTCACACCGCCCTGGGTAATGAGTCTCATTTTGTAGGCGTAGAATACAGCTTCTTCCAACAGTGCGGGCGTAAAGGGAAGGCGTTCCGTGAGCAGTCCCCG
>DATHCX010000072.1:0-28925 GCA_035319325.1 Desulfomonilaceae bacterium | reverse complement strand
CGCAGCCAGTTTTTGGCTTTCGTACGAGTTTCGTTTCGACTTTCGGATTCCCGGTTTTTTCTCAGACCAGAGGCTTGTTCTCCTGCCGTATGTCGCACTCTTGAAAGCGATCCTATTCTTCCTGTTGAGAGGTCACGTCACCAACTGGCGGTACATAGGGCTGAGCGATGCGCCCACGTTGTTGCTTCATTGCACGATCTGCGCGCTAGTCCTCGCTTTGGTCTCGCTCATGGGAGGATTGTTCCGTATGCCGAGAGGGGTCATACTCATCGATTTTTTCATGAGCCTCGTGCTGATCGGCGGCGGAAGGGTGAGCATCCGTCTCTTTCGAGAGAAAATGCGCCTCTTATTGAGCGGCAGCGATTTGAACAGCAAGAAGCCCGTACTGGTAATGGGCGCGGGCGACGCGGCCGAAATGCTCATACGTGAGATTGCAAGAAATCCGGAGGCGGGTCTCAAAATACTGGCGCTTTTCGATGACGATCCCAGCAAATGGGGGCAAACCGTTCACGGGATAAAGGTGATGGGCGGAGCCGAAGAGATCAGGCGTTACGTGCAGGACACTGCTGTGGACATGGCCATTGTTGCCATTCCAACCGCCACCAGCGCACAGATGAAGAGAATTTACAATCTTTTGAGTGAATTGGGCGTTCATGTCAAGACTTTGCCTGCTCTTCACGAAATATTGGAAGACTCCTCGCCGCTCACCCAGCTCAGAGATGTAAATATCTCCGATCTCCTGGGAAGGGAGGAGATCAATATAGACACCGTGCAAGTGGCGAATCTCATTGAGGCTAGAACAGTGCTCGTTACAGGGGCCGGAGGTAGCATCGGGTCCGAGCTGTGTCGCCAGATCCTGAAGAGAAAACCCGAGCGCCTGCTACTTATGGATCGATCCGAAAACAGTCTGTTTCATATTCACAGAGAATTGACCCGACGTGGAGACGGTCCGGAAGTTGTGCCTCTCCTGTGCGATCTTACAGACGAGTCGAGAGTTTTCTACGAATTTAACCGATTCAGACCCGAACTTGTATTTCACGCGGGAGCTCACAAGCACGTTCCCATGCAGGAGCTCAACACGGTGGAATGCTTCAAGAACAATATCGGCGGCACGAAGATTCTCGCCCGGGCTGCGCACCAATTCGGCACTTCGCGTTTTCTCCTGGTGTCCACGGACAAGGCCGTGAATCCTACGAGCGTCATGGGAGCTTCCAAGAGGGCCTGCGAGATTTACTGTCAGGCATTCGGGCGCATCAGCCAGACAATATTTCTGTCGGTGAGGTTCGGGAACGTCCTCGCATCGGAAGGCAGCGTGATTCCTATATTCCTGGACCAAATAAAGCGTGGGGGGCCCATCACGGTAACGCATCCCGAAATGCGCAGA
This sequence comes from Desulfomonilaceae bacterium, assembly GCA_035319325.1. Taxonomy (GTDB): domain Bacteria; phylum Desulfobacterota; class Desulfomonilia; order Desulfomonilales; family Desulfomonilaceae; genus DATHCX01. Next base: position 27,541 of record DATHCX010000072.1, on the reverse strand, counting down.
TATTTCATGACCATCCCGGAAGCCGTAACCTTGATTCTTCAATCAATGGCCATCGGTAAGGCCGGCGACGTCATGGTGCTGGAAATGGGCGAGCCCATAAAAATAACGGACCTCATCGACCACCTCCTTCAACTTGTGGGCAAGGATCGCGGTCAGATCCCCATACAGTACATCGGGATGCGACCAGGAGAGAAACTGTTCGAGGAAATATCTTTCGACAGCGAAGTATACGAGAAAACTGCTCACAGTAAAATACGCATATATAATCAATTTCTTACTGATTCCCCGGAAACCCTCGCGAAAATTGAACGAGCTATCGAGGCGGTTCAATCGCGACTGGACGACAGAGAAGCGCGTCGACTCCTCAAAGAGCTGGTCCCTGAATATGATTGCGAGTCCCGAGCCTCGAAACGCTGGGTTGCACACGGCTGAACGTCGCTTCCGGCAGCCGACAAACCGTCGGATCTCATCTCATACCGTTGCGCTTTCAAATACGTGAAATCGGGGAGGAACTTCTTGTAAGACGTTCCTCCCCGAACCCCACCTCAAGAATTTTTAGCACTCGCGGGCATCTGCATTTCCACTGCGGAAATGCAGATGCCGACGCATGATAGAAGTTTCTGGGAGAGGGGTTGGGCGGGACACTCTTTACTAAAGAGGGTCCCCCCAATCTTACTTTTTTGAAAGCGTATTCGTATCAGAGTACATCATCGAACATGTTCTGCGGAAATCGCGACCGGTCATGATTTGCTGTACCATGCTCCATCGCTGTCTTGCACGATCTTGTTGGACGATAGTCCCAGGTATCGCCTCAGGATTTCCAGTCGCTTCAATAGGAGAAAGTCACTCATCGTGACCACCTTTTGTCTGGATACTTCCTTTAATTCGGCTCTAATGGTCTTCATCGTACTATCCCCGATAGACTGCATCTGTAAACAGCTTCCCCCAGTCATCAGCTCTTTTCTATTTCGATGCACTTCAGGTTTGATAGGTTCCGGTGAAAAAATCGTTTCATACCAATGCGTTTTCAAATACTTGAAATCGGGGAGGAACTTCTTGTAAGACGTTCCTCCCCGAATCTTACTTTATTGAAAGCGCATTCGTATCGGATGTTCCGGTCCGAGAGCGCTGCATAGACTTCGAATACTCTGTGCCCCGCACCAAACCTTGTGGTATAACAAAATTCATCAGGGGGCACCTATGAAACCGGTTATTGACGCCAAGGAGGCTCGCGACAGCATTCGATCAGGAATGACTGCAGGCGACCTCATGGCCCAATATAATCTGTCGGAAAAAGGCCTTCATAGCCTCGTGGCCAAACTGGTGGCCGTAAATGCCCTGACGGAGGCGGAAGCTCACTCGTTTTTTTCCGAACCGCCATCGGTATCTCCCGGCGACGGAGCCCGTGGGGCATACCGCCCTGCCGTACCTGCACCACGACAGATCAACGCATATGAAGCAGTGCGGGACATAGGATCCGGAATGAGCAATTCGGAACTCATGAAGAAATACCGGTTATCACGGAACGGAGTGGAGGATTTATTCGAACAGCTTGTGGGCGAAGGACTATTGCTGCCTTCCGAGCTTCAGTTTCGATTGTCCGGGCTTGCTTCAGTTGTAGATGCGCCGGCAACTGCAAGGGGTCGCCAGGGCAAATCCGGCTCGCCGGATACTGTAGACTGCGCGGTGTGGCAATGCCCGGTATGCCTGAGAAGCCAGCATAGAACCTATGACGAATGCCCCGTATGCGGAGTCATCGTGGCCAAGTTCAAGCCCCGGTAGAACCAGCCGGCTACTTGTGATCTCAACCCGTTTTCGTGTCAATCAACGTGATTCGGACTTCACCGTGAGGACGGGACACGTTGCGGTTCGTACGACATTTTCCGCGGTGCTTCCGAGAAGCAGGTGCCTGACTCCCGTCCAACCGTGCGTCCCCATGACTATCAGATCGGCATCCTGTTCCACTGCAAAACGAATGATTTCTTCCGCCGGAGCTCCGGCTCGCGAATAGGCGCTCACTTCCAGAACGTCCCGCTTGCAGTCATTCGCGAGTAATTCCAATTCCTCGAGCACGCCCTCTTCGATGTTTTTTTGAACGAGTGCCATTTCCACGGGCAGCCGGTCGGCAAACGATGGATACCCCAAGAGCCGGGAATTCACTACATGAAGAATCAACAGTTCCGCACGGAATTCTTTTGCATAATCCACGGCCAACAACCGAGCCGGGGTAGAATTTTCGGAGAAATCAGTGCATACGAGAATTTTTTTCGGAATCATCTATGTCTCCTCTTCTCGCCATGTAAAGTGAGGCCTGCCCGGTGAAACAAGCCCTGGTTCGGGATAGTAAAGAAAAATCATGAGTTCCTTGCATCCATTCAGTTACGGGTGGGAAACGGCTGTCAGTGCGAGCGCAGGGATGCAATCTCGATAGTAAATGGCGGAGATTGCTTCGTCGTTTCACTCCTCGCAATGATAGAGGTTCGGCGCTTCCCCTGAGTAACTGAACGATTACAGTTCGTTATCTCCGTGCTGCCGGCAGCGCGATTGCCAGCGTCTCAAGCCGTTCGGCCATTTCTTTGACATGCCTGCCGATAGATTCGGTTGAGTCGAGAATGTCCAGATACGGAGCGGACGCTCGGGGAATGACCGATCCGTTCAGGAGTCGTTCGATATGGGAGACCTGGCGATCGAGGCATGCCTGTTCCAGGCTCCCGGCCAAGGTGATTACCTGTTTCAAGATGAACTGATTCGGAACGATGATCGCATCACGGAAATTGATGAGCATCTCTCGGGCAAGGGCGAACAACTCCTCAATTTCTGAATACGTGCGGTCAGTATAGACCAGGTGATCCCTGCACTTTATTCTGCAACAATTCAGAATACTCTCCAGGTAAGTAGCCACCCGTCCCAGGCGGCCGGGAAACAGCATGAACACCTTGCACAACTCGGACGATGAAGCGGCAGAACACACGAGATTCGTAGTGAGCCAATTTTCCTGCTTGTGGATTGCCTCGGCGAGTAATTGGCACGATTTCATTTCGTCCGGACAATCCAGTATAAAACTCTCCTTGAGAAGAGATGCCATGTGTATGAGCTTACTCACCATGACCACGAGCCCTTCTTCGAGCGTAAAGTATTCCGAAACAGGCGCGTTGTGCAATTCCTCAATTCTCGTTGCTTCGAAATCCAATTTCGGGCTAATCATTCGAATGGGGTTGAAAAAAATAGTTTTTTCTTTCATTTACTTTTTCCCTTCTTCTCCTGTGCTCTTCTCGATGGCCGCGCAAAACTGAGTCTTGCAATAAAGTATATGACTACCTACGCTCGTAGCAAACGTTATTTGGTTTCATACTCGCGATGATCGGTCCGGGATCAAGCAATCGGTATTAGAGAAAGCAAAGTAGGGGCACGGTGGGGGTGCCCCTACGAGGGACGATGCACCCGGCTTGGTGAGTGCATCGAAAAAAGAGATGTTCAGAAAGGTGTATTGACAATCGATAAACGCAATAAAGCAACATCCATGCCACTTCCACGAGGCACGGCAATGTCACGTAACACCAAAATATGAACGGCATTTTGTGAAGTCGTGGAAAGGAAAAGGATCGGAGAGTCACGTCAAAGACGTGTCAGTTTTTTTTACATCGTGTAAAAGAACCAACGTACGATCTCTCCTGTCGGCTTGCTCGTGTGATAGGGACACACGTACGGTTTTACTTCTGCAGGAGCATCAACTTGTGGAACTCCGCGACCGCAGTTTCTGCGAAGTCCGGATCGTTGATGTGCGCGTCGGTTTCCAGGATTTCAACATCCGATGATATCAGGCTTTTCAGGTGGGAAGTGAACACAGTGTTTTTTTCGGGATCGTGCAGCGGCCCGCCCGGCGCGTCCGCTTCGGACCAGCCTCCCAGCGGGATGAGCACTTTCGTCGGACCCTTGGCGGCATTCAATTTGACGGAGATTGTCTGCGCCAGTCGAATCAAGTCATGTTCCACCGTCCGGACGCCCGACCGGAAATCGTACCAGAAGACCTTTCTGCCTTTGACTTCGGGGGGCATGGTTTCCGGGGTATCAAACTCCAGCACGATGCAGTCCAGTCCGCCTGGAATGATGAGCTGCGGAACTCCCTTCTTTCCAGCCGTTTCCAATCTCCCGGGACCTATTGCTCCGCAATATCCGCCGTACAACTGATCCGCGAATTCGTGAAGAACGAAATCGAGTACTCCGCTGATAAGCCCCTGTTCCACGAGGTCTTCCATGGCCATACCACCGGTTCCGTTCGCGTGGAAGGGAGCCACATCATATCCCTTTTCTTCCAGCAGGCCCTTCACCTGCATGGCCCCCTGCGTGACAAAGCCGAACGAAGTGAGACCCACGATGGGCTTATCGGCAACAATTTCCGTAGAATTCCGGGCCATTCCCGCGATGGCCGCTGCAGCGTTCTCCAGCAGTTTCCGGCTCACTGCGTTCAAACCGAGTATATCGATGACGGAATGCATCATGGTAATGTCTTTTGTGCCCACGAGGGCACTCATGTCCCGGGACGCCACGGTGGAGACCATCAGCTTGGGAACCCCGAGGGGAAGCCCCCGCATGACCCCAGTGCCCATGTGAGTTCCGGTTCCCCCGCCTACGGAAACGATTCCCGAAAGTTTTCCCGCAGCCAGCAGATCCCTCATGAGGCGTGCCGCTCCCTGGGTCATGGTCTCGACTGCGAGCCTGCGATCGCCTTTTCTCAGGAGTTCCGAAAGAGATATTCCCCCCGCTCTAGCGACCTGATCTCGAGTGATATCGGCAGAAAGAGTAGGCGGACGGAGAATTCCCACGTCTACCACCACACACGAGCAGTTTTCCCGGGAGATGCGTTCCTTCAAGAAGGCTACTTCGTCGCCTTTTGTGTCAAGCGTCGCGACTATGGCTACAGTGGCTGGCATGGCCTACCTCCGTCTATTTTGATGTGCGCGGGTGAAGCTCCGGAGACCATTCGGACAGGACGGACGGTGTCATTATCAGATCACACAGTCATTACCAAAAATTCTTCTCATTGCAATTGAAATCAACTTCCACAGGTAACGCCTCAGTTACTGACGGGAAAACGCTGTCATTGCGAGCGAAGCGAAGCAATCTCCGCCCTTAAGTATCCAGATTGCTTCGTCGTTTCACTCCTCGTAATGACACAGGTCAGGCACTTCCCCCGTAACCGAATGATTACCTCCACACGTATCCGTTCAGTTGCGAGTGGTTTCTTATTCCGCAAAAGAAGTCTCGCCGTATTTCTTGAGGATTTCCAGGAAATATTCCATCGGAAGAGATGTGGGTTCATTACGCCGCATGACGATATCCGCGAAAAATCCTATGGTACCTTCCACGAGATTGATCCGTTTCAAGAGGCCCTTTGCGAGTTCATCTTGTATTTCGTGGGAAAGGATGAAGGCCACCCCCATTTTTCTTTCGATATATCCCAATATGAAACTGAGACTCTCGGATTCCACGAGCACCGACGGAGTGACCTCGAACTTCCGGAGTGTCCCGAGAATGGCGTTTCGGGAACCGGAACCGCGCTCCCTGATGACCATGGGTTCTCCGCTCAGGCTTTTCATGGACACCTGAACCTTGCGTGCAAGGGGATGGTCCGGGCGAGCCACGAGCACAAATTCAGCCTTTCCGAAAGGAATCGCCTTAAGCGATGCTCCGAAATCCGAACGGGCCACCACCACGATATCTTCTTTTCCGCTCCTCACACGGCATATCAGGTCCGCGGAATTCCCTTCGCTCAGGCGGACATGCATTCTCGGATATTTTTGCTGAAATTTTGCAATAAGTTCAGGCATCACTATCCTGGCGTACGATTTCGTGATCCCGATTTTCAGGGTTTCTGCGGTGGATTCCCGCGTCTTGGCAAGCATTTCCTCCATCTGATCGATACGCAAGAAAATGCGTTTGCTGAGCAGAAACATGGCTTCCCCGGTTTCCGTGAGCTTGTACGTTTGGGCCTCACGATAAAATAGGGGAACGCCGCATTCGAGCTGAAAATTCCTCAGTTGCTGCGATACTGCCGGTTGGCTTATGTGCAGATGCTCAGCGGTCCTGCTCATGTTCATGAACATGCAAAAATAATGGAAGGTTTCCACGTGGTTCAAATTCATTGCGGTCCCATTTCGCGACGTTTTTGTCAGTATATTATAAGGTCAGCTTATGAGTCTATAAGATTTTATGACTTGACTATTCCTCTAAATTCTTGAAAATTTAATCAGATACCTGGTTCCTGCGGAGTCGGAACCTCCTTTTGAACACTTTGTCGAAAGGGATACCTTTCACATAGGTCATCGGGGAACAAGGCCCTTTGAGGCTGTATTCAAGAAATCACCCCATACAAACCGAATCGCGGTCTCTTGGAAGGTGTCCATGTCCGTCTGCCGCGGAATGTCGTACCGGCTCCTTCGGGAGCGGAATCCGTGACCGAACGGGTTGATTTTCTTCATGCGTCCTCATATCGGTAAGACGACACCGAAACCGAATCAGGGCGGCATGGGTCGCAAAATGCCTGAATCGCCGGAGCAGTGAATCACGATATGAATTCTCCACAAAGGATCATCATAGCTATTAGCGGTGCAAGTGGGGTGATCTACGGAGTGAGGCTCCTGGAAGTCCTCAAAGCTATCGATACCATAGAAACCCACCTTATTTTGAGCACCGGAGCCCGCATCACCATGAAACTGGAAGAGTCGCCGGACCCAGAGCAGGTGGAAGCTCTCGCGGATCGCGTGCATTCGCCGGACGATCTGGCAGCGCCGCTTTCAAGCGGTTCTTTTCGAACCCTGGGCATGATTGTGGCTCCCTGTTCCATGAAGACTCTCTCCATGATAGCTCATTCTATCAATGACAATCTGCTGGTGCGGGCTGCTGACGTGACGCTCAAGGAGAGGAGAAAACTGGTGCTCGTACCCCGCGAAACTCCTTTGCATCTGGGACATCTCAGGGCCATGACTGCAATCACGGAGATGGGAGGAATAATTCTGCCGCCTGTGCCGTCCTTCTATCATAAACCTCGCACCATAACGGACATTATAGACCAGACTGTAGGCAAGACTTTGGATCAATTCGATATTCCGCACCAACTTTTCAGTCGTTGGGGAGGCGGATGACACGGGACGAACTGGAAACCATTATCACAAGCTATCTGGATAGCTTCACCACCATGACCCTTGCCTGTTCGGTTGGAGACGAACCGTGGGCCGCAGCCGTCTACTATGCCCGGCAGGATTTGGACTTGATTTTCTTTTCATCTCCAGCTTGCCGGCACTCAAAGGCGTTTGCAGAAAACCGAAGAGCGGCAGCAGCCATTCACGGCGACTATCGAGGCTGGAAGGAAATAAAGGGTCTGCAGCTCGAAGGCACAGTCAAACCCATAAAAGGAGTGGTAGCAGTCACTCGGGCTTTTGCTTGCTATCTGAAACGGTATCCGTTCGTGTCGGAATTCTTTTCGGACCCGCTCTCCCTTGGGACGGGGGTCGCACGAAAGGTGGCAAAAGTGCAACTCTACCTTTTTCGTCCGGAGGCGATTCTGTACGTGAATAATGAAGAAGCATTCGGAAAACGGTGGAAACTGGAGGTGAAAAAGGGTCATGCGGTCGGCATTCCGACCCAAGCGTGAAAATTCAAAATAAGGAGCCTTTCCCGTGTACTGCCTGATTTCCGTCGAATGTCGTTTCCGACGGATGTTAGGGAACTCAACGAGGAAAACTGTCGGACAGGCGCAAACGCCTTTGAGGCAGATACAGTCCTGGGCACATTCGAGGCGATTGACTCACAACTCAACGAAAAACCGAGGAGGAGGTGGAAGATGGCCGAGCTAAAGTTCCCGAGTCCACATGAGGCGGAAAGGCTGACGGGCACCGAAGGATGGGAGCGGATGTATCCGTACCATTACCAGTTCAGCACCGACGATCCGGAACGGAAAAAGTACGAAGAAAGCATGTTCTGGTTTTACGACGGGTTGCACTATCCAGAGCCCATGTACCCCTTCGACATCATCTGGGACGAAGCGTGGTTCCTTGCGTTGTCACAGTTCAACACGCGCATTTTCATCGTCCCGCCGGCAATGGGCATCGACCACCGCATTCATAACGGGTATATCTACATCACTCCCTTACCCGTCCAAGATCCCGACGAAATTCCCAAGCGCGTAGAATTGTTTATGAAGAGGGCGGGCTATTACTACCAGAACTGGGACAAGCTCCACGATCAATGGGAAGAAAAGATGCGGAGCGTCATTAAACAGCTCGCGGATCTCAAGATTCCCGTGCTTCCGGAAATGGAGGATGAATCGGTTGTAACCGAGGGACTTGGAGTCTCCACGGGGTACAAGCTCCTCAAAGCATACGACGAACTCATCGACCTGGGGATTCTCGCGTGGCAATACCATTTTGAATTCCTGAATCTCGGTTATGCGGCGTACGTGGTATTCGTGGATTTCTGCCAGAAGGCGTTTCCGGACATTCCTCTCCAGAAGATCACGCAGATGGTGGGCGGGATTGACGTCATCATCTATCAGCCCGACGAGGAATTGAAAAAACTTGCGAAGCTCTCCCTGGAACTTGCCGTTGACGAAACGCTCATGAACGGCGGGGATGTCGATACCATATTCAAAAAAATGGCCGGCTCGGAGAACGGGAAAAAATGGATGGAGGCCTTTACTCAGGCCAGGGAGCCGTGGTTCCATGTTTCAACCGGAACCGGCTGGTATCATCACGACTCCTCATGGAACGACGACCTGGAAATCCCTCTGGCCGCCATGCGGATCTATATCGAGAAATTGAGAAAGGGAGACAGCATCGAACGGCCCACCGCTGACGTGCGTCGGGAAAGCGAGAGGCTGGTCGCGGAATACCGCGCGCTCTTGAACGTGGACGAAGACAGGCAGACCTACGATCAACTGCTGGGAACCGCGAAAACGGTTTTCCCCTATGTGGAGAATCATCTTTTTTATGTGGAACACTGGTTTCACAGCTTGTTTTGGAACAAGATGCGAGAGGTGTCCCGGATTCTCGTTGAGTACAAGTTCATCGATGATGTGGAAGACGTCTGGTATATGAAGCGTTCTGAGATCAAGGACGCTCTGTGGGATCTCGTCACCGGATGGGCAACGGGCAGCAAGTCGAGGGGTCCGCTGGTCTGGCCGAAGGAAATCGCATGGCGCAAGGAAGTCATGGAGAAATTCCGCAAGTGGCAGCCACCCGACGCCATGGGGACGGTTCCTGAAACTATCAACGAGCCGTTCACCATCGTGCTGTGGGGCATCACATCCGACTCCATGGCCAACTGGGCTAAGCTGAAAACCGTCGCAGCAGGAGATGTGAACAAAATAGTGGGCTTCCCCGGATCCCCGGGAATTGTTGAAGGAAAGGTCCGCGTGTGCCGGACGGTCAAGGAAATCGGCGAAATCATGGAAGGAGAGATTCTTGTGGCTCCGACGACCTCTCCCAGTTGGGCGCCGGCATTTCAGAAGATCAAGGCGGCAATTACCGACGTGGGCGGCGTCATGTGCCACGCGGCAATCGTTTGCCGAGAGTATGGTTTGCCCGCAGTGGTCGGCACAGGTTCCGCCACCGCCATTCTCAAGACGGGCCAGAGAATCAAAGTGGATGGGGCTACCGGAGAGATCGATATCCTTTGAAAACCACGGCGGAGGATCTGAACATGAGTGGGTCCGATTATGTGATCCCCTTCGAGGGGTGTGATATCACCATGGTGAACCGGGTCGGCGGAAAATGTGCGAGCCTGGGTGAGCTGCTAAAGGCTCAAATTCCCGTTCCTCCGGGCTATGCAGTCACGACCGATGCATACGACCTTTTCCTGGAAGAGAATCGGATACGGGATAAGATAGCGGACCGGCTGGAGAACCTCGACCACAGCGCACTTGAGGAGGTTGACAGCGCCTCTCAGGATATTCGAGCCTGGATAGAGGGCGGTACCATCAGCGAAGAGTTGGAAGACATTATCGCTGACCAGTATCGCCTTTTGTCTCGACGGGCCAGGACCCCCGCGCTACCGGTAGCAGTCCGCTCCTCCGCCACTGCAGAAGATCTTCCGAATGCGAGCTTCGCGGGCCAGCAGGATACGTTTCTTTGGGTTCGCGGCATTGATGACGTGCTCGACAGTATCAAGAAATGTTGGAGCAGCTTGTTCACGGCTCGGGCGATTTCCTACCGTATCAGAATGGGATTCGAGCACTCGAAGGTGATGATAAGCGTGGCAATCCAGAGAATGGTCAGGTCCTTTACCGCAGGGGTGATGTTCACGTTGAATCCCTCTACAGGGGACAGGGCCACCGTGGTGATCGATTCGAACTGGGGCTACGGAGAAAGCGTCGTGTCCGGTGAGGTGACTCCGGATCAGTTCCAGATCAACAAAATCACTCTGGAAATAATGAAAAGAACCATATCCGACAAGGCTGTCTACTATACCACCGATCCGGAAACGGACGAGGTCAAGAAACTTGAAGTGGAGGCAGAACGGCGACAGCAACAGACACTGCTCGATGCGGAGATCGTCGATCTCGCCACGTTGGCAAAACGAATAGAAAAACATTACGGCAAGCCCATGGACATTGAATGGGCAACCGAGAAATCTCTTCCCTACAAGGGAGAGCTCTTCATCCTCCAGAGTCGACCTGAAACCGTCTGGAGTCAAAAAGAGGCAAAACCACTGGTGGAGCCCAAAAAGAGCGCTCTTGAGCATATTGTAGCAGGGCTTCTTTCCGGGAAGAAAGTCAAGTAACCCGATCAATACGGCGGCCCTGAAGGGTGCCTGTCGCGGGAGTCCCCACGGACGAACAGATATCCGTGGTGCGCATGGAGTGGTGCGTCCACCAGAGGGCTGCGACCTTTCGCCACGCGTACTAAACAAGGAGCAGTACAATAATACCGATGCGCGATCAGACAAGTGACGATGGATGAAGCCTGTCCTGGCGGGTCTCCGAAGCGAAGTCAGGCCGCTCCGTTCGTAGCAAGGAGATCTGGCAGGGCAGGTCGTGAACCAGCCTTTCAATGTTACTCTTTTAAAAGCGCATTGGTATAAAACGCGAAACCGGTACTTACTGAAAACACTGGAGGAAAAGATTCCTATGAAAGACATGAGAGATTTTGTCAACGAGGGCTTGGAAAAGGGGTTGTGCAAACGGATTACGGCGGAGGTCGACTGGAACCTGGAACTGTCGCATATCGCCAAACTCAACGAGGAAGCGTGCGGCCCCGCACTGCTGTTTGAAAATGTGAAGGATTACGACACTCCGGTCATCACCAGCGTGTGCACCACCACGCAGCGTCTGGCCCTGATCATGGGGCAGCCGCTCGACTCAACTCTGGTGAATCTATACGATGCCTGGGCCAAGCTGGGCGAGAATCTGCTTCCGCCAAAGTATGTCGATAGGGCTGCAGCCCCCTGCAAGGAAAACATACTTACGGGAGACGAGATAGATCTTTACAAGTTCCCTGTTCCCAAATGGTATCCACTGGACGGCGGTCGCTATATCGGCACCGCCCACTTTTTCATCACCAGGGATCCTGAATCTGGCTGGGTGAATCTGGGCACGTACCGGGCCCAACTGCTGGGAAAGGACAAGATCGGGACACAGTTCATCAAGGGAAAGCACGCCGATATCATGCTGAAGAAATACCAGGCTATGGGCAAACCCATGCCGGTGGCCTCCATCATCGGATGCGATCCCCTGCTGTTTATTCTTGGCGCGGCACGCGTATCCGCTTTTGTATCGGAATATGACGTAGCGGGTGCTCTCAGGGGAACGCCGGTGGAAGTGGTTCGGGGAGAAACCGTTGACCTGCCCATCCCGGCACATGCGGAAATCGTTCTGGAAGGTGAGGTGGATGCCAACAAATTCATGGAAGAGGGACCGTTTGGCGAGTACACGGGTTATTACTCGGGCGTGGGAACCGATCCGAGAAATTTCATGGATGTGAAATGCGTCACTCACAGAAACAATCCCATTCTATGGGGGACCACCGTGGGCCGCGCGGTGACCGATACCCATATGACCATGGCGCTTTCCTACGGAGCGACTCTCTGGCAGCAGCTTCTGGCCATGAAGATACCGGGTCTGAAAGCGGTGTACTGTCCGCCCGAGGGTTCGGGAAGGTTCCTCGCCATCATCTCCATGAAACAGATGTATCCGGGCCACGCGGACCAGGTGCTGACAGCCGCCATTTCCACGGAGATGGGCGCGTACGGACTGAAGACGGTGATCGTCGTAGACGAAGACATCGATCCTTGGGATATTCCACGGGTAATGTACGCTCTGAGTTTCAGGTTCCAGCCGAACCGGTCCCAGGTCATCAAACGAGGCCGGTCCACGCCTCTGGATCCCTCTCTGCCCATCGACGCCAGGGACATCACGGGCAGGCTGCTCCTGGATGCCACCATACCCTATGATTGGAAAGAAAAGCCCATTCCCATCGAACTGGATCCGCAGGTAGTGGCACGAGTCAAGGGCAGGTGGTCCGAACTGGGATTCTGAAGGGGAAAGTGGAAAAGAGAAATGGGGATTTTCATCCCGGCTCCCGCGATCTGCGTGGGAAATCATCCTGGTCGCGCCGTGCCCCACACGTCCGGACTGTTAAGGAGGCCCAGTTGAAACCGATTCGTTACAAGAAAGAAATGGTGGATGAATTCGTGAAGAATGGGTACTGGACCCAGGAGACCTTTTACGATTTCTGGGACAGAAACGCCCGTGAATATGGAGACAAGGAAGCCCTGGTCGATTCCAAGTACCGCTTGACCTGGGCCGAAGCAAAGCGTCTGGTGGACGCCATGGCTATTTCATGGGTCGAAATGGGAATCCCGAAGCATTCCCGCATCATCATCCAGTCGCCTAACAGCGTTTACGGGTTCCTGTCCAGGATCGCCTGCGAAAGGGCCGGCCTGATCTCGTTGACGGTCTATCCTTACCTGCGGCAGAGGGAACTGGAATACATGGTTGAGAGGACGGAGGCGTCGGCCGTTATCATTCTGACAATTTACAACAAATTCAATTACCTGGAAATGTACCAGGGACTCCAAAAACAGTTTCCGCATCTGAAGAATATATTTCTGTTTGATGATGAAGTGCCGGATTCCGCGCCCCAGGGGACCTTTTCGCTCACCCGCATCGTCAACGAGCGCGCCGAGAAGCCGGTGGACGAGTCCATCCTTGCGGAAAGAAGACTGGACCCCATATGGAATGTGGCGCTGCTCACCACGACATCGGGAACCACCGGAATTCCCAAGCTTGTGGAATGGCCCACCGCTCCCCGGGTCTGCACGTCCAAGGGCCGGGTGGATATCTGGAACCTGAACAAGGACGATATTACCATGGCCATCGCACCGCATGCCGGTGGAGCGGCCGGTACACTCACCTATTTTGCCGCGCCGGTGGCCGGAGCCAAGACCGTCATGTTGGAAGAGTTCTCTCCGGACGGGGCCTTGGCTCTCATCGAAAAGGAAAAGGCAACGGCCATCGGTGTCGTACCCACGCACCTGGTGAGGATGCTCGACGCAGATGCGTCCAAGTACGATTTGAGTTCGCTTCGTTTTATCCGTTCGGCCGGCGGCTATCTTTCGCCCCAGATTGCCGAGGAAGCGGAGAAGGCGTTCGGAGCTTCCATTACCAGCGATCTGGGCACCCAGGACATGGGATCGGTGTCCGGATGCCGCGTCGAAGATTCCAGGGATCTGCGACGCAGGACGGTGGGTCGGATGCTTCCGGGAAACCAGGTCCGTCTCATGGACGAGGAAGGCAAAAACGAAGTCCCCGACGGAGAACCCGGAGTTCTCTATTTCCGGGGCCCACATGCACCTGCCGGCTACTACCGGGACGAGGAGCTTACGTCTACAGTCTTCGATCCCAACGGCTGGACCACCACAGGCGATATCGTCAAGTTCGACCAAGGGTGCCTGTGGATACTGGGAAGGGCCAAGGACATGATCATCCGTGGAGGCCAGAACATCTATCCGGCTGAAATCGAGGGCCTGTTGAACGACCATCCCAAGGTGGCGTCGGTAGCGGTTGTCGGATACCCGGACCGGGAAATGGGCGAACGGGCATGCGCCTACGTAATTCCAAAGGCTGGGCAGGAATTCACCTTCAAGGAAATGGTGGATTTTCTGAAATCCAGGAATATCGCCATGTTCAAGCTCCCGGAACGGTTGGAGGTGGTGTCCGATTTTCCCGCGGTGGGCGATTCCGGAAAGGTCAACAAAGAGACCCTGAAGAAAGATATCAGGGATAAGGTGGCCGCGGAGGGCAAATCCTGATGGAACGCGTGATTCTCGTCTTGTCCACCATGGACACAAAAGGCCCGGAAACGATGTACCTGCGTGATCGCATTCGCGAGGCCGGCGGATTTCCCCTCGTCCTGGACATGGGAATGTCAGGAAGCTCGGAAGCGGCTGATATATCATCGGAAGCAGTGGCTCGAGCTGCCGGGGCAGACATCAATGAAATTCGCTCCTCTCGCGAAAGAAGAAAGATCACCCGGCAAATGATCGATGGAGCAAGCGTGATTGGGGTCAAAATGCTGGAGGAGGGCCGTCTGGCCGGGGTGATCGGTCTGGGGGGATCGACCGCCAGCCTCATGGCCTCCGACGTCATGCGCTCGTTGCCGTTCGGGGTGCCGAAATTGATGGTGTCTTCCACCGCAGCGCTGCCGGGGCTATCCACCCGATATATAGGCACGGGCGATTTGGCGATTCTCCACACTGTCATCGAGATTTCAGGTTTGACCAGCCCGCTGAAGAACGTCCTGGACAGGGCTGCTGCGGCTATTGCCTCCATGGCACGAGTGGAATCCTTCACAGTGGAATCCGCCCGGCAGGGAGGCAAACCGCTCGTAGCCATGTCTATGTTCGGGCCCACCGAGAAATGCGCGCATCACGTTCGGCAGCGACTGGAGCTGGAAGGATTTCAAGTGATCGGCTTCTCTGCGGCCGGCGTCTGTGATCGGGCCATGGAAGACATGATCTCGCGGAATTTTTTCGACGCGGTGGTGGATCTTGCTCCCGGAGGAGTAGGCGAAGAAGCACTCGGAGGCATGCGCGCCGCCGGGCCTCACCGTCTGACTTCAGCGGGGAAAATCGGAATACCGCAGGTGATCGCGCCGGGCGGGGTAAACCTCATGAGCCCCCGCAAATCACGGTACAAGCCAGAGTACTATCAGCGGAAAAAATTCGATATGGACGAATTGCGGACGTTTCTGCGCCTGTCGGTGGAAGAGATGGAGCAGGTCGCAGACATATTCGCGGAAAAGGTGAACGCATCGAGCGGGCGGACCATCGTTGTCTTTCCCAAAAGAGGGTGGTCCGCGATCGATGCGCCTCCCGGCGACATGTTCGAGCCGGAGGAGGATGAGGCCTTTTTCCGGGTTTTCACACGCAAAGTGCATTCGAGAGTAGGGACTCGCGAGGTGGATGCAAATCTGGAGGAGACCGCGTTCGCAGATGCGGTAGTCGACGCCTGTTTGGAAATTTTTCCGCATCCGCGTAACGCATAGCAAATCGAACGAGTTTCCGAGCTGGCAATAGATGAAAAAAAGCGCCCTGTTGCGGCTCAACGGAACTGGCAAGATCAGGAAAGCCACTTCCCCGTGAAACGCACGTTCGCCGACACGTAAGATGAAGGCGACATACAGATCCTCCTAGGACGAAATCAGGAAGGCGACGCATGTACGTAAAAAACTGGATGCTGCCGGCCCACGTTTCCATATCCAGCGATGCTCTGGCCACTGATGCCCTTTTGCTCATTCGACAGCACAATCTGAAAATTCTGCCCGTTGTGGACGAGGGCAGACTGCGCGGGGTACTGCATCGGCGGGATCTGAGCGAAGCCGCTCTTTGTGTGAGCGGAAGCGGCGATTTGTGCGAAATGAACTATTTTTGCAAAAAACTGAAGGTGAAAGATCTCATGGTGCGAATGCCCACGACCGTTTCCGTGGAGGATACGGTCGAGAAAATACTCATCAAGGGCAAAGAGATGATGATGAGTAGCTTTCCCGTGATGGACGGGGACAAGGTTGTGGGGCTCGTGTCGGATCGAGAGATCTTCGTGACGCTGTTCAAGCTATTGGAAGCGGGGGAAGAACGCACCCGAATAACCCTGAAGGGCGTGAAACTGGAAAACGGCACTCTCGCGGCAATTCTGAAGATTGTCGATGAGTTGGGCGCTGTCGCCAGATCGGTTTTCACCGTTCCCGAAGAAAACGGTTTCGTCAGGGTGGTGCTGAGGCTCCAGACCGACCAGCCGGAAAGAATCCTGCAAGCTCTCCGGGACCATGGTTACACGATTCTGGAGGTGTCCTCGCATTAACAACAGCGGTTTTTTCGCAACGAGTGTGCTGTCCCACAAGTAACGTACGTAACAGGCCATCTGAGCCTCTCCCCCGAAGTTTTCATCGAGCGGGGGAAGCCGGTTTTGTCATTGCGAGCGAAGCGAAGCAATCTCGCATAGTTGCAGAATAAGGGCTGGAGATTGCTTCGTCGCGTCGCTCTTCGCAATGACACTGATTCGCGTTCAGACCAAGTCGGTGATTTGAAAGCTATTTGCGGGACACCACGTTAGCTGATTCTTGTTGTGCGAGAGAGTCCGAGAGAGGCTGTTTCCAAGAACGTCTTTCATTTCGGACTCTCATTTTTTCTTCGGTGGCTCTCTCCCGCGCCTTGTGCTCCAATGATCCAGCCTGCACTGTTTCGGGGCTTTTTCTCACTTGACATCTATCAAATCATTCCCGTAACATGCCAGATTCGGGGTGTATCTCCTGCGAACCAAGTACGTCGTATTCTCGGGAGCTAACAGTGGAATTCCCAGAAGCTGTGGCCAGACTTGATGAGTTGAAAGACGACTGTGTGGATTTCCTCGCCCGTATATGCTCGATTCCGGCATTGGGACCCGACAACAACGGAACGGGTGAGATGAAGAAATATCTCGTGGTGCGGGACGAGGTGACCGCGCTGGAACCGGATAGTATTGAAGAAGTTCATGCTGCCGACGATCGTGTTCCCGACCGGGTGAGACCGAATCTCCTCGTAACTTTCAGGGGAAAAGATTCGTCTCGAACACTGTGGATTCTCACCCATATCGATGTCGTGCCTCCAGGCGAAGCGAATTTGTGGCACACAGACCCGTACGAACCACACGTTGAAGACGGCTTCCTCTACGGCCGTGGAGTGGAAGACAACGGACAGGCGCTTGCAGCAAGTATTTTCGCTGCACGCGCCGTGAAAGAAACATGCGGTTTCGGCATGAATGTGGGCCTCGCCCTGGTTTCCGACGAGGAAACGGGAAGTCTGTACGGACTGGATTATATTCTGAGAACCCGGCCGGAGCTGTTCAAACCCGATGATCTCATTCTCGTCCCGGACGCGGGCAACAAGGACGGGGATACTATTGAAATTGCTGAAAAACACCTCCTCCACATGAAATTCACGGTCACAGGGATACAGGGCCACGGGAGCCGTCCCGATATCAGCAAGAATTCACTCAGGGCTGCCGCGCATTTCATTGTGGACCTTGATAAGGCTCTCTCCGAAAAATTTCCGGATCGCAACGAATTCTTCAATCCGCCGGTGAGCACATTCGAGCCCACGAGGAAAGATGCCAACGTTCCCAATGTCAACACTATTCCCGGAGAAGACGTGTTTTACTTCGATTGTCGCGTTCTTCCCGACATCCGGCTTTCGTTGATCCTTGAAGAAATGCGGCGCGTCGCCACCGAGATCGCTGAACGGTTCAGCGTCCAAACCTCTGTGGAGGAATATCTCCGGAGCGAATCGCCGAACGCCACCCCTTCCGATGCTCCTGTGGTGATTGCTCTCGCCCAGGCGGTTCAGGAAGTCTACGGCGTTCAGGCCAGACCCCAAGGAATCGGCGGCCAGACTGTTGCGACGTTCTTCCGCAAAAAGGGCCTCTACGCAGCTGTATGGGAAAAAGTCTTACATATGGCGCACATGCCCAACGAGAAGATTTCCATAGATAACCTCATTGGCAACGCCAAGGTGTTTGCCAGGATGATGGTGTAACCGTTTCAGCACTTTTTCAGGTAATCCGCCGGGCTGCCTTCTGGCGGAAGTGCCTTTTGTATTGCGGTGGTTAGCCCGACCACGTTCCGGTGCAATGTCCATCCCGGATGAAACCGGATGTTAGACTCGACTACCGTTTGGTGCGGTTGAAATACGGTCGGTGCGATCGTTAAGGAGGATGAAGGGGTATGGATCGTTTAGGGCCCTACCAGCGAGTATTCTTCGTTGCCGTCATCTGTTTCGCTCTGGTCTTGCCATTAGCGGCCAATGCAGCCGACCCCGCTCCTCGTACGCGAAAAGCAGATGCTCGCGGAAGTCGACTCAGCCTTCCCCAAGCGGTTTCCATATCGGTCGCGAGGAATCTCCGCATGGCGGATTCCCGATTGGCGGTTGCAGAAAAGGAGCACCAGAGGCGAGAAGCATTTTCCGATTTCTTTCCCACCATCGACCTTAATTACACTGCCGCTTTTGACAAATATCAACAGGGCCAGTTCATCCAGGGACTCAGTGGCATCCATCCAAGCCGGTGGGCGATCCGGGGCAATCCGGCAAACCCTGCCCAGCTACTATCTCCGAGTTATCCGTACAGGATCGACCCATACAGACAGTTCACGATGAGCGCGACCATCACGCAGCCTCTTTTTACGGGCGGGAGGCTTTTGAACGACTACAAATTCGCGAAGCTCGGGGTTGATTATACGGCTATTCAGTTCGAAGTGGACCGCCAGGATTTGATTCTCGAAGTCTATGAAGCGTATTATCAGATGACTCAGGCCAGCAAGCTCCTGGGCGTTGCCAATGACTCTATCCGCGCGTTGCAGGCGCTCAGGAATCAGACCCTGGAATTCTTCAAAGCGGGTGTGGTGCCCAAGGTGGATGTCCTCTCCACGGAGGGCCAATTAGCTCAGGCTTACATCCAGCAGACCCAGGCAATGACGGATATCGAGCGCGGTAGAGCGACTCTGAATTTTCTGCTCCGCTATCCTCAGGAAGCGCCCCTGGAAATAGTGGAAGACCTCAACTATCAGCCCAATCCGTACAGAATACCGGAAATCTATGCTACCGCGGCGGGGAACAGGGTGGAAATCCGTCAGGCAAACATTTCCGTGGATCAGGCCATGGCTCTTGTGAAGTCTGCGAAGGCCGATCTTCTGCCAAACGTTTCGGTGCAAGGAAGGGGAGCGCGAGTCAATGACGATTGGAACGTATTCGATCCCGAGGGAAACAACGACTGGATGCTGCAAGGCATTCTGACCTGGACTTTCGATATGTTCCGACGCCGTGACACGGTCAAGGAAAGACGGGCCTCCCAGGCGAGGGCCTTTGTGGCGAGGGAACAGCTTGTGGAACAGGTCATGGAGGAAGTTAAGCTGGCATATCTGGATATGAAGCGGTCCGAAAGCGACATACAGAACAATCGCAAGGCCGTGGAATTCAGGCGTGAGAACTTCCGAATCAATCAGGAGAGATACAAAGAACAGGTGGCCACATACATAGAGGTCCTGGACGCTCAGCGCCAACTGTCACTGGCAGAAGGAGATTACATCATTTCCATCGTCGGTTACAAAATCAACAGGGCAGTCCTGGAACGAAGAATGGGGATATTGAGGCAGTAATCCCAAAGATGGACCCTCCGCGCCGCGTTGCGCGCGACAAACTAACTCTTCGAGGATTGTCGGGATACCCAGCATGATTCAAGGAACAAAATTACTCTGTATAGGCTGCCTGATTCTGTTGATCCCAGCGGGAATTGCAACGGGTCAGCAACTGATACCGACCGCAAAGGCACGGGCAGTAAGTGTCCCTTCCGGAAGACCCAGCACCCTGGCCATTCGCGCGAACATACTCGCTCAGAAACAAGCCGCGTTGCAGCAGCAGGTTCTGGACGCGGAGAGATGCATCGCGGAATCCAGTCAACCGATAGTGCTGAGAGATCCACAGGGAAATATCAACGTTGTTCCCCAGACCGACGTGGTGAACTGCACGAGACGCCTGGCCAGCTTGCAGAGACAATTAGCCAGTCTTGCCAGACAATCGGACCAATTAGCCAAGGATGCCGACGCGTTTGCTCTTTTCATTCAACAAAAGCAGCAACTCTTGGAATCAAAGGGAAGAATAACAGGTACTTCGCCGTAGACGCCATATAGGAATTCTCGATATAGGGATTCTCGAAAGTAATGTCGGTTTTGATTGCGCGAAAATGTTGGAAGATTGTCATTGCGAGGGCAAAGCCCGAAGGAATCTCCAACCGACCAAAATCGAGATTGCTTCGTCGCTCCGCTCCTCGCACTGACTTGATTGGACCACCGGCTTGGGGGCCAGAATTATGAGCAAATCCGACACAATCTTCGAGAACCGGTATAGTATTGTGGGATTGATAAGCCTTCTCTTGCATGCACACTGTTGAAGCAGGTCATTGCGAGGAACGTAGCGATACGGATTCGCTTTTTTACAGGTAACTCGATTCTGGGCACAGGCTGGCGGCACTCCTTCGCTGCGGACGGCCTGCCTTATTACGCTGCGAGGACAACCTTGCTGACTGCGGACGGAAAGCACCATTTTCAATGCGCAGCAATATAGTCTGTGATTCCGACGATTTTTATCGAGGCGAGTGTCGTGCGGCATGAAGGAGGGTTAGGCGAGCGGCCCGTACCCGGACCGAGAACTACCCTTCGAGAGACAAGCGTGTTGGGACCTCACGCTCGGCTTCGGACCAGACATTACGAGAAGGTACGCACCCCCAGGAGCGACATTTCAAACTGCTATGCGGGAACCCGATAGGTCGTTCGAGCACCCCTGAGGATGCAATGTGCGGTCACACACAACCGGTGGGCTTGGGAAGCCCTGCAACTTTGCAGGCGCCTTTTGCCGGCCCGGACGGGAAAAGCTCGTAGATCTTTT
Source organism: Desulfomonilaceae bacterium (assembly GCA_035319325.1). Classification (GTDB taxonomy): domain Bacteria; phylum Desulfobacterota; class Desulfomonilia; order Desulfomonilales; family Desulfomonilaceae; genus DATHCX01. The sequence continues at coordinate 6,580 of DATHCX010000072.1, read as the reverse complement.
TCAGTTTGAATCCGGTATCCTTGCACACTTTGCGGATCATCGGGGCAATGTTGAATTCCAGGTAATAATTCCTGAGGTAATGAACGACTTTCCAGTGTTCATCCGTCATTTCCTGGATTCCTTCGGTCTTGGCGAACAGAGCCGCAACTTCCTCGTTCCACAGATCCGGGTCTTGTAAGAAACCGTCTTCGTCAACTTCAAAGGTTCTCCCTTCGATTTCCAGCGTAGGCATACGAAAGACCTCCTTTATGTCAAGTTTGCCGGGCCATAACCGGGCAAATCGTGTAATCCTGCTAATGTTATCATTCATATAAACAACCCGCAAGTGATTTCTCCAGAAAAATGCAGTCCCTTGCTACGAGGGCAGAAGCGATTCCGGAGTTTAGACTTCACTCCCCCGCGGTTGCCTTATGAAATGCCCTTATCAATGCTCGAGGCTCATCGACAAGAAGATGTTACCTCAAGCCGTTCATTTTTTCTTAATTTTTGCCTCCACATCCTGAATGTATTTTTGCAGGACCTTCTGCACCGCGGGACGTTTTTCCCGGGAAAGAGCCTCCTGATACACCTTTAGTGCTTCGGGAAAGTTCTTCTTGATTTCGTACACCAATCCCATCAGTCCGTACGCATCGGGATAGTCCGGGTTCAAGCGCAGTGCTTCCTTCAGATCCTGAATGCTCTTGTCGTATTCGCCCATCTTGGAATACGCGATCGCGCGATTGTGATAGGCCACAAAGAACTTCGGATTATCCTCCAGAGATTTGGAAAAAAGTTCCACCGCGCGGCCCCACTTCTGCACCCGCAAAGCAAATTCTCCCTGCTCGTAATAGTCCAGATAATCCTCAGCCGGGACTGCTGCAGGGAGAAAAGCACACAGCAGAGCCACTGCAAGAAACACTCTCAGATTCACTTTTCTCATCATCGTCATCCAACAGGTATCGGGAGTCATGCATATTACCACAAAAACTTTCCGCGAGAACTCTTCTTTTTGAGTTCAGGCCCTTTTCACCGGCAATCGTTCCCAATACCGGCTTGCTCTCGGATACCGACATCTGGTAGCCTGTGCCCGGATATTCGATCCGAGTATCGAATAGCACGGTTGAGGCCAACCTCGGGCGACGTCTGTCCCATGTTACAGGAGGTTATGCGGTTGTCATGAAAAAGGTGTCCCCGGAGACCGTTCCCCTCAACCTTCGGAACGGCCGTTTCCACCATATTGACGGCGTCCTTGACCAGGAACCCCCCTGGATTTTGAGAAAGCTTATCCCAATTCTTTCGCCAAAAGTCCAGATAGACTCTTCAGTCGCCCAAAAATTGCAAGAAATGGCCAAAGATGGCCCGATCGTCTACGCGATGAAGTACCGGAGCGTCTACGATCTCAACGTGCTCAGGATGCGTTTCGCACAACTTGGCCTGCCGCTGCCTGCGTTCGTCTTTGGGGTTTCCCCTGCCGCTACGGGGTCTGTAGCCAAATTCTTCAGGATTTGGCAATCAAAGGTTTCCGGTATGCTCCACGATCGTAAAATGCCCAGGCCGATCGATGAACAGGCGCTCACCGAAATACTCAAGAACGGCGGAGCCGCAGTCTTCTTTCTCGTGGACGAAAAGACGTCCCGGGATAGGTATATTCATCCGGAACAAGATCCGATCCGAGTCCTTTTGAATATCCAGGGACAGATCGCAGGTTCCATCGCAATGATCCCCCTCTTTGTTCTCTACGACAGGACTCCCCGGCGGATAATCAGGCCATTCTGGGAGACTTTGCTCGGCGACCCCGACAAACCCGGCCCCCTGAAACGATTTCTGCTAGCCCTCCGAAAGTGGACCGTGCCCGAATTGTTGGTCGGCGAACCGGTACACCTGGTGGGACAATTTGAAGAATTCGGTTCCGGAACGTCCTGGGAGGAATTGCCGTTCGACTTGCGAACACGATTGGTGGATGCCCTCAATGCGCGAATACGGGTCAACAGAGGGCCTGAGAAGAGGTCCAGAACAGAGATCAAAGAAAAAGTGCTCCAGGACGCGCGGATGCAGCGAGCGGTGGGAGAAGCTGCTCAACGAGAAGGAGCCGTTGAAGAAAAGATTCGGAGAAAAGCCGAAGCGTACGTAGATGAAATTGCCGCGGATGCCCGCTTTCAGGTCCATCATTTTTTGTACTATGTTCTCAAGCGGTTGTTCTCCAGAGTCTTCGACGGAATTGATCTCGTGCAATCGGAGTTCTCGGTTCTCAAGAAGGCCAACGCGCAGGGGTCGCTTATTTACGTTTCGTGCCACAAAAGCCACTTCGATTATCTGCTCATCGGGTTCTTGAGTTTCATCAACCATATGGCAATTCCCCACATGGCTGCAGGGAAAAATCTTTCCTTCTGGCCGATAGGGCCCGTATTGCGCCACGCCGGCGCATTTTTCATCAGGCGTTCCTTCAGAGGGCTTTCGCTTTATCCGCACGTTTTTGCGGCCTACCTGAAGGTCCTGGTACATGAAAAGGTGAACATCAATTTCTATATAGAAGGTGGTCGCAGCAGAACGGGCAAATTGTTGGCCCCGCGGCTCGGCATGTTGGCTTTTCTCCTTCAAACCATTGAAGAAGGGGCTGTGGACGACTTGAATTTTGTGCCCACGTTTATTGGGTACGATCTGATACCTGAAGAAAAATCGTACCTCAGGGAACTTGCCGGCAAAGACAAGCAAAAGGAATCCTTTCTGTCCTTCGTACGGGCGCGCGAGGTCCTGAAGAAGAGATTCGGAAAAGCGTATGTTCGGTTCCATGAACCGGTCTCGTTCAAGGAATTCTGCCGAAAGTCGGGTGTTTCCCTAGGTAATCTGAGCACACGGGAAAACAGAAAACTGCTCCAAGATTTTGCCTATCATCTCATGAGCGGTATCGTCCGTGCGGGAGTGATCACTCCCATCGAACTCGCTGCAGCAGGCATAGCTTGTGCCGGAAAAAAGCGAATTTCCCGCATGGAGCTTCAGGAGTCGATTGATCACCTGTATGAAGGACTTCGCCGGAATGGCTTCGAGCTGGCCGGCAACCCGCAGAACATTCACCAGGCAGTGGGCAATGTCCTGGGTGTGTTTCAAACGAGAAAATTCCTGGAGATCGGACCGGATTCCGATTTGATTATCGATGACCAGAGGAGAGCCAACTTGGATTTCTACAAGAATGCGCTGGTCAATTACCTCTGGCCCGAATCACTGGTTGCCACAATCATGTTGAACCATGAGCACATGATCACACTTGGAACATTGAACGAGGAATTCGGTCTTTTGGTGGACATCTGTTCTAAAGAGTTGATTCTGGATCCTCTCACCAACAATGATGAGCTACTCATGCGCACGTTGTCTTTTTTTGCGGAAAGAGGATGGATCGAATTCCGGGATAAGCAGATCACCTTGCTGGACAAGAAGCCGCTCATATCGTTCAAGGGCATTCTTGCGGATCTTCTGACCGTTTACTACCTCGCACTCGCCGCGTCGGACGAAATCGACGGCGGCCTCGGTCAGAAGGACTACGCCAAAAGAATGGTGAAAACCGGTCGGGATCTCTATGCAGACACACGCAACCGTGTAATTCCGTCGATTCCTTCGGTGACTCTGACGAATGCCTTGACCCGATTTTCCGAAATGGGGGTTTTCCAATACAGGCAATCGAAAAAATTTCTGAAGGCCGTGCAGGACAACGGCCGAAAAAACGAGCTACGCGATTATCTCGCCTGCGCTTTCATGCTCAATAGCCTCGATGCCGGGCTCTCCAGGAAGCAGCTTCTTTCGTAAAGACTTCTTCGCCATGGCCGAGAACCCCGTAGCTGCCGTAGAGATCCAGCCAATTCTTCGATTCATCGAGCGTCTGTCGGAATTCGATGGATTGGGGGTTTTGTAGATCTTGAATCGGCCACAGAAACCATCTTCTTACTCCGAAGGTGAATTCGTACGGATCGCGGCCGGAAGTTCCCAGGGGCCCTCGTTTGGGAGGAATATAGTAGCTCGTCCTTGTCAAAGGGTAGTCTATGCTATAGGGAATCAATTTCACGCCTGATGTGGACTGAGCCCATGCGAGGGCGCACGCGGCCCAAAGGACGAGGCACAAGGCGAATAAGGCTATTTTCCTGCTCATCTATTTCTCCTTACGAGAAGTCATCATACGACACTGACTTAAACTTTTTGTCTAAGAATAGCACACATTCATCTGATTTGGCAAGTCAATACTACAGTACCAATTAATCGGAGGAGTGCCCTGTGAGGCGAACGTCGAGACGTATGGTGACATTCGTAGAGTGCCCGGTTTTGAAACAGTGCTGAAAGCCTCATTTTCGTCTCACCTGTTGACACCTGATCGTTATTGGGATATTATCCATGTTTCGTCGGGGCGTAGCGCAGTCTGGTAGCGTACCTGAATGGGGTTCAGGTGGTCGCTGGTTCAAATCCAGTCGCCCCGACCACCAAAACACAAAGAAATCTTCTAGTTAACAGCCGTTAGCCGACGGCTGTTTCCTTTTAGAATCACCATTGCACCAGATTTGCACCAATCAGGTCTGCAAACCCGTTCAGCAGCCTGTATAAGGTTTAACAACTCGGGGGCAGAATAATGGGTCGTGATCTTCCCGGATCGGTGACCCAATAGGTCTTGTCTGTCCTCGAATGATACTCCTGCTGCCCGGAGTCTGCGTCCAAATGTATGCTTCAGATCATGAACTCGCACTTGAGAAAGACCAGCTCTTTTACGAGCGCTTTTCCAGCCCGAATCATTCATTTTGTTCAAACGCCTACCCCTATAGGTAAATACATACTCAGGGTGACCCCCCCGTACTTCATCCAAAACAGCGCGAGCCGTTGAATTGAGGATTACCAGTCTCTCTTCTCGGTTCTTGACCATATGGGCTGGAATTACAAAGACCGAGGTATTCAGGTGAGGTATTTCTTCTTCCCATTCCCATCGCAAGCTGCATACTTCGGCTTCACGGCATCCAGTGTTCACTTTAAAAAGAGCCATCCTGCTCAAATGCACGGGCAACTCGTTGAACAGTCGCTCCTGCTCTTCAAAGGAAAGAGGATATGGAGCCCTTCTGTCAGTCTCAGCAAGAAATTTGAATTTTGGAGCATGCTCCAACCAGGTCCTGCCATTCTCATCCAACCATTCTGAAGCCGCAAGGTTCAGAATATGCCGTACTGTCTGGATCGCATGGTTGATGGTACGAGTCTTCACTCCTTGCCTTTTTCTTGCCTCAATGAATTGCTGCATGCTCCCCATATGGACTTCTGTGAGCATCAGATCTCCGATGAAAGGGTCCAACAGTCCTAGCTGCAAAGCATCACCTGCAATGCTGCTCTTGGTTGCTTCCTTTAAGTATTTGACTGCAGCTTCCCTAAAGCTCCTTTGCGTTCGCACACCGTAAATGGCGCTCTGCCTCATCTGCTCCACTCGATGCATCAGGTATTTCTCGGCTTCCGAGAGATTGCCTGTTCCAGTACTTTCTTGAATTCTTCTTCCACAGATTGTTTTCTTGATGTGCCAGATTTCGCCTCTCTTGACGAGCCCTGGTGGAACTTTTTGTCCCATGGTGGCTTTCCTCCAATAGCCTTCCCGGGCCGCCCGTTGCTCTCTTTATATTGATCAACCCACGCGTCCAGATCAAGTCGATCGAACGCGATACCTTGCTTGCCTATAGGAATTTCAATAACATATGGTCTAACTTCTGCATTAAAACGATTCGGGTCCATCCCGAGGTAGTGGGCTGCATCCCGCAGCCTTATTAGCCGGGGTAGAATTGTTGCGCTCATTCAGGCTCCCCGATGCCTACTGAGCGGCCGTGTTCCGGTTTTTTTGCATAACTTTTTGACAGACCGAGACCTGACATACAATTGCAGTCACGCTGCTGTGAGCCTAGGGTCTCATTGATTGCTCGAGTATATTCAAGTTGTCTTTGTTTAACTATCCTGATCAATATCTGGTTGATAATTATAGCAATCTTGATCAATGTGAGGAAATCAAACAGGCGAAGCACCTATCCTGTCTCCTGTAATTTTGTCGAGTCTTCCTCGTCCATTCGTTAATTCTCCATGTTATTTCATCACTGGGTCATACTTTGGGCCCCAGGCACGGGTGACATTTGTTCCGATGACTAAGAGGGCGGCCAGCGGAGACGATTTGCGATTCCATTACCTTTCAGCTGCCCTCAAAGTTCCATTACCTATTACACCACCAACTCATCCGGAGAATAACTCAGGATGTCTCTCTCACGAAACCACGATGTCTCGAACCAAGATTCTGAACAATTTTCTATAGATTCATCGCCGAAGGTAATCTCATTTCCTGATCGAAACACCGTCTGTAAGCCGATCAGATTTTCTTGAAAATCAGCCCCGCAAACAGCGATGGCTGCTTCTCGATGGGGATGGTGTTCAAGGGAACTTTGCCAATGGTCTGAATGGGAGCATTTGCCCGACGTCAATTACATTTATGCACTGACGACAATTACACTTGTGCATGTTGATGGTTGATATCCAGGTCGGGTATTGGCGACCTGGTCCGGTACTCTAATCCTCCTTGTCGACCTCTGGCTTGTTCCCTTGGCTGAGG
>DATHCX010000071.1:0-18156 GCA_035319325.1 Desulfomonilaceae bacterium | reverse complement strand
TTTGATCCCAGATGCAAAGCATTGGCGATCAGCTCTTTGCCTGTGCCGGATTCGCCCAAAATCAGGACTGAGGCCTCGGTGGGTGCAACCATTGCGACGGTCTCCAGAACATCCTTCATTTTCTGAGATCTGCCCACGATGCGCGACGCGTCAAACAAGTTTTCGATGCGCCTCTTCTGGAGAATATTGTCCTCTTTGAGCCGCCAAAATTCGAGGGATTGCTGGACTTTGAATTTGAGTTCGTCGATATCCAGCGGTTTTGTCAGATAATCGTGAGCACCCGCCTGAAGAGCCTCCACGGCAGTTTCCACCGATGCGTAGGCAGTAATGATAATCACCGGAATTCCCGGCGAAATCTTCTTGATTTCCTTAAGCGCCTCGATGCCATCCACATGGGACATACGATTATCCATGAGAATCAGATCGAAAAATTCTTCAGAAACCCTTGCTATGGCATTGGCTCCGTCGTCGGCCTCGAAGACCCGGTATCCCTCAAGCGAAAGATTCGCTTGAAGCATCTTTCTTTGGGATGGCTCGTCATCCACGACGAGTATCTTTGCCTTGGGAGCTGACATGGAGATTCCTTTGCGCGCGGGTTTTTCAAATTAAGGATTGTATCGGATTCGGCAAAATTTTGCCATCGAGTGTGACCGTCATGGTTTCGGGTGCAACCAGAGTTCTGTGCATTAGGAATGCGTCTACCAGCCAGATGTCCCCTTCGCTTGAAAAGGCCTGCCTTGCCGCGAGGACAACCTGGCCGACTGCGGACGGAAAGCATCATTTTCAATGCGCAGCAACATAACAGCGAGAATCTGGTCGACTCAGAAGACTTTCTCCGCGGGCCCGCTCTGAATGGGCCGGCGGAAATCAGCGGAATACGTCACCCGCGACCGGTTTCGACCCATCCTGAGACCCGTGGGGGATCCGCCGCGACGTCTTCGGTGACATTGTCCTCCGGGACTTGGTAGGTTTGCAACGTGATAATGAAGCGTGTGCCTTTACCGGGCTCCGATTCCACATCGATTTCGCCATCGTGACCCTCAATTATGCTCTTCACGATCGCCAAACCCAGACCCGTTCCTTTTCGTTTTGTGGTAAAAAACGGATCGAACAGTTTGTCCAGATTTTCCCGCGGGATTCCTTCGCCGGTGTCTTCCACGGTGACGTGGAGGCGGGCACTCCCGTCCACCTGATATCCGACCGTAACTGTTCCACCTTTCGGCGTGGCCTCTATCGAATTTATCAGGATGTTGAGAAATACCTGGGTCATCTGGTCGGTGTCCATGAGAACGAGCGGGTAGTCTCCCTCTCCCGGTCTGCGGACGAGCTCGACTTCCGCTTCATTCGCTTCACGCTCCACCACCCGGATACAGTGATCGAGAATCTCGTCCGTGGAGCGCACGCTGAGGCGCGGCTCTCGCGGTTTCGAGTAGGCCAGGAGTTTCGAGATTACCCGGTTGAGACGATCCACCTCTGTGAGCATGAGATCCGTGTAACGGTAATCTTCCTCGTCCAACTGAAGCTTCTTTTGGAAGTACTGGATGAAACCGCGTATTGAATTCAGAGGATTGCGTATTTCGTGGGCCACGCCGGCGGAAAGGCGTCCCAGGGCGGCAAATTTTTCACTCACCGTTACTTTCTGCTCCAGTTCGCGAATTACGGTGAGATCCCGTACAATGATGACAGCTCCTCTGCTGATGAGAGACGCCGGTTCCTTCAGGGGGGATACGGATAGATTGAGAAACGTCTTGCCTTTTCCGTCGCTGGTTATTTTGACTTCTTTTTCCACCACAGTCTCCGCGTTCCCGAGCACACGCCTGATCTCGTCTTCCAGAGGAAGGAGCTCGCTGATCAGGCGACCTTCCATTTCTTCTTTCGGTTTCCGGAGTATTTCAAGCGCAGTGGAGTTAAAGGTCGCCACCCGTAAGGAGCGATCCACCGTGATCAGTCCGTTCGCCATACTCTCGACCACGTTTCGGGTGTACGCCCGCATTTCGTCGAGTGTCTTCCGAACCAGGTAGGCGTTCTGAACCACGAAAATGAAATAGACGCTGGCAGAACCGATTACGAAGAGAATGGCTGCCATGAAGATCGCGAACATGATATCCTGGTGCCGAATTTCTTTGAAACGGTCCATTTTTAGTCCGAGGAAGAGCACTTGCTTGTTTTCCCGATCGAATACGTCCAGGAGTTCCTTGCCGATACGCGTATGGCGGGCAATAACGTCGGTTTGGGCAATCTGATCGGGAAAAGGCGTGAATGGTTTCCAAATCTCGAATATGGTGCGACCACCCGGCAATTCGCGCTTGAACGAAAGGGGCTCCCCGGTTCTGATGACCGTTTTCACCGTATTCATTTCCTGTCCCATCAACAGGCGCAGCCCTATTTTCGCCGGCTCGCTGTGAGCAACAATTACTCCATCACTGTTGATCAAGCCGACCCACTCCACATCCGGATCTTTTGCCGCCTGTTCGATGAGCATCTGGAGATGCTCGATTCCCCAGTCTCCTTCCATGAACCCGGTACGAGTCCCGGCTTCCAGCGTACGTATAACGGACACGCCCTGGCGGCTGGTAAATTCTTCCATCCGCTCGTTCTGCGCGTTGATATTGCGCACGGTGAAAAGTATCACGATGACGAGAAGGGTTCCGGCCACAAGAACGATGGATAACACCGGAAGATATTTCATCAATTCTTTTGTATTCATCTTAATCCGATCCGGCCGGGACAGAGGATGCTCGGCTTCGGATGAACCCTGAACACCCGCTCGCCTGAATCCGAAATACTACACGTTTCTCAGTCGCGGTACCGCTGGCTCTGTTCCTTCTCAAACCGTACGAATGAAGGAACGTGTTCTCTTGCCACATAGCTCCTACCATCTTCAAGCTTTTGCTTCAATGTGTAATTCTCTACCATTTTGAGTCATTTGTCATCAGGTTCTGCGCCGAGACAGAGGCGATGTCTCTGCCGTGAAGAATCGAAATGCGCCGAATGATTATATTATCAAACGGCGCACGTCCGAGTCTCCCCAAAAAAGATCTCCGGTGCGTAAAACTGGTTGAAAACCGCGACCGAATATGTTAAGCATTACTTTAAAAGTTGGGTCCAACGACCTATTAAATGGGTATTTTAACACCGAAATAAGACGTGGCCGGCCTCAATTCCAACAACTCATCAACGCATAATGCAGCAAGCGGGCGATATATGATTGAGACAAATAACAATTCATCGGAATTCTCATGGGTGGCAAAGGGCCGGGAGCTGCTCGAGCAGGGAGATCTTTCGTCTGCGGTGGAATACTACGGGAAGGCGTTCGATCCCGATTCGGTGGACGAAAACGAGGCTCGCAGCATGCTCATCGAGGCACGTTCCCATCTTGCCAGGAAACATTTTCTTGAGGCTTTGGAAAGCTTTGAAGAGGCACTTCTGATGGGAACGGAGGTGCAACGCCGCCAGGCCTTGGAAGGCATTTTCGCAATTGGGCAGATGCGATCGAGACTCGGGACCCTTCGCCAGGGATTGCAGCAGGAACTCGATCGATTGCTCGGGGTCATCGCTCCGGTGGAGATCGGACTGGCTCTCGTGGGTCCAGGCGAGAATATCGTTCTCATATCCACCGCAGCCGTGGAAAATCTTCCCGGCCATCTCACGAAAGGCACAAGAATTTCTCGGTTGCCGCAACACCTCACCGATCACCCTCTGCCTATTGAAGCCACCAGGTGCATTCCGTACGCCGACGAGGAAGACGTGCGCTATATTATAGATGTCGCAACGGAATTGGTGAAACTTCAGGAATCTCAACGGAGCGCCTGACCATCTCGGCGAACCGAAATTGACCGGAAAGGGCAACCTTTCATTCGAACCGCTTTGCTCCGCTATTGACACTGAGGTCGTAATTCATTAAACGTACCCCACCTTTGGTAGTCTCACTTATACGTGGCTTCATCTCATCGAGGAAATTATATTGCGCATACTCTGTCTGGACATAGGTTCCAAACGCATAGGGATGGCTCTTAGCGACGAGTTGGGCTTTACGGCTCAGGGATTGGGCGTCCTGAACTGCAAGAACGCTGGGGAAGACGTGAAGCGCATTGCGGCTCTCGTGAGGGAACACGGCGTCACGGAAATCGTCGTGGGGATTCCTTACAACATGAACGGTACGGAAGGACCGCAAGTTCAGAAAGTGAGGGCCTTCATGGAACTCATAGGCCGGGCGACGGACATTCCCCTTAGGGATTGGGACGAGCGATTGTCAACCGTGGCTGCGGAACGCGCCCTGCTGGAAGCTGACATGAGCCGGGCCAAGCGACGGAAAGTCATCGACAAACTCTCCGCAGTCATCATTCTCCAGGGTTATCTGGATAGTCAGCATTTCAAGGGCGTATCGAACTCATGAGGTTGTCGTTTGTTTCCGTTCTCAAGTGCTTGTTTCTTGTGGCCCTGATCGTAGGGCTGGGAATTGCCGGATATATGTTGAGTGCACGGGTTCCGGGGCTTCTCAAGGATCTGTCGGGTTCGACTCCTGTGGAATCGATGACACCGGGTCGGGAGGTGATCGTAACCATTCCCAAAGGGGCGTCCCTATCCCAGGTTGGCTCTGTTCTTCAGGAAAAAGGCATAATATCGAGCAAGCTGGTTTTCAAGATCGTAGCTTTCATCCGCGGGGAGCAGCGGGGTATAAAGGCGGGAGACTATGCCTTGAGGACCGGCAGTGATGCGGGGGAGGTTCTCGATCAGCTGATTTCCGGCAAGACGCTCGTGTTGTCCATCACCGTTCCCGAAGGGTACGATATGTACCAGGTGGCTGATCTCATTCAGCAACAGGGAATCATGTCGCGTGACGATTTCCTGACGGTCTCTCAAGATCCCGCCTTCCTCAAAGATCTCGGTGTGGAGGGCACTTCCCTGGAAGGCTACCTGTTTCCCGACACATACTTTTTTCGACCCTCGGAAAAGGTTGACGGGAAATCCATAATCCGCAAAATGGTCCAGAGATTTACGGGAGTGTACGACAAATACGTGAGAGCCACTGCGGAAGAAAATGGATGGAGTCCCGTGCAGGTGCTGACTCTCGCATCCCTCATTGAAAAGGAGGCTCGAGCGTCCGAGCATCAGCTCGTCTCCGCCGTGTTCCATAACCGCTTGCGCCAGAACATGAAGCTCCAATCCGATCCCACAGTCATTTACGGCATCAAACCCATGGGATCGAAGATTACCCGGGAAGACCTGAATCGCAAACATCCGTACAATACATATCAGAATACCGGGTTGCCTCCCGGCCCCATCGCGAACCCGGGAAAGGAATCACTCACGGCCGCGGTCAAACCCGCTGACGTGGACTATTTGTACTTTGTGGCAAGGAATGATGGAAGTCACCAGTTTTCCAGCAGTCTGAAGGAGCACAACCACTGGGTGAACGTGTATCAGCGTGCACCGCGTAGCCAAATACAATAAATGGGGTACAGTCGGCTCACAGGAGTCCCGGATTCGATCCCGTTGCGGTAGTGTGGCCGGCCAGGGGACACGGACATTTTCCCGATTCGTGTACAGCATTGCAAGGAGACCCGGGATGAAAAAATGGGAGTACAGATTCTATAATCGCCGTGGCGCTGCGTGGCACGAAATCCTGCAGGATTTGAACGAGTTGGGCGATAAAGGATGGGAAATGGTGGCGTCCGATTTTGAAGTCCGGGAAGAAGCAAATGACAAGGTGCTGTATTATCATTCGGTGCTGAAGAGACCGAAAGTATCGTGATGTTGTTTTCCGTCGGTGTCGGCCGACCCAACAGGGGTTTTCGGGAAAAAAACCGGGGTCGGTAATACACGGTTGGGGCTCCATCGGATCGACCCGATGAGTGCAACTCATTTCTTTTATGTAATCTGATTCTTACTTTCGTACTGCATTACCTTTTCCTCGTTGGTTCTTGCGCACGACACCTCTGTGATTTATATTGAGGAATTGTATTGTTCTGATGGAACACGATTGAATCACGCGATAAGCTTGCTTCAACGAGATAGCGGCAGCCGCTTTGAAAGGGAGTGCATTTCATGGAAGCCCTCGGTTTGTGTTTGGGAGCGTCCACGCTTGGTATGGTCCGTCTGAGAAGGGAAGGGGGCAACGTCGAGATACTTAGTGCCTCCACTATTACGCACGAAGGCAACCCACGAAAAATATTACTTGAAACCCTCGATTCCGTGCCCGATGTGCATGAGATTCCGCTAGCCATTACCGGCAGAAAATTCATCCAATTCATAAAATTGTCTACCATTTCTGAGCCGGAAGCCTTCGAGATGGCCGTTTCCCATATTTTGCGGAACAACGACCGCTACCGGGTTGTGGTCAGCGCGGGCGGGGAAACCTTTCTCGTGTATCATCTTGACGAAGAAGGCGCAATCCAGGCGATTCAGACAGGAAACAAATGCGCATCCGGAACGGGCGAGTTTTTTCTGCAACAGATCGGCCGAATGAATTTGACTCTGGAGGATGTAGCAGAACTGGGAATAGCGGAACATCCACACAAGGTTTCGGGTCGGTGCTCCGTTTTTTGCAAGAGCGACTGCACGCATGCCCTGAACAAAGGAGTGCCAAAACGGCAGGTTGTGGCCGGATTGGCGAAAATGATGGCAGGCAAGGTTGTGGAGTTATTGAAGAAACTGCCAAAGAAGTCCGTGATGCTCGTTGGAGGATCTTCGCGGAACAAAACCATGATCCATTACTTGGCACAGGAAATTGAGGATTTGTACATTCCTGAAGAAGCTCCTTACTTTGAAGCACTTGGAGCAGGCTTGTGGGCTCTGGACAATCCCACCGTGCCATACACCGGTTCCGGCGAGGTGTACCAGAAGAAAGGGTCAGCCTTCGGATACTTGAAACCTCTCGCTCAATTCCGCGACATGGTGCAATTCAAAGAGCGTCCGAGAGGTAGAGCCGAGGCTGGGGACCGAACCATATTGGGATTGGATGTCGGCTCCACCACAACCAAGGGCGTCATCATGCGCTGCAGCGACAAGACCATTGTCGCAGCGGATTATCTTCGGACTGACGGGGATCCCGTCGGAGCTTCCAGACGGGTTTACGCAAGCCTGGCCTCGCAGATAGATGTTCCCATACAGATCGTAGGCCTTGGGGTCACGGGGTCCGGCAGGCAAATTGCCGGCCTGCACGCCATGACCGATGGAGTTATCAACGAAATCATCGCACATGCGGCCGCGGCCGTCCATTTCGATCACGAAGTGGACACGATCTTCGAAATCGGCGGTCAGGACGCCAAGTACACGTACATCACCAACGGGGTCCCCAGTGATTACGCCATGAACGAGGCGTGCAGCGCGGGAACCGGATCGTTTCTCGAGGAATCGGCAAAGGAAAGCCTCGGGCTGAAGGTTACCGACATCGGAACAGTTGCATATACCGGGATGAAGCCGCCTAATTTCAACGATCAGTGTGCAGCTTTTATCGGGTCGGACATCAAGAACGCTGCTCAAGAAGGGATACCGGTTGCCGACATCGTGGGAGGCCTCGTGTATTCCATTTGTATGAATTACTCCAACAGAGTGAAAGGCAACCGGCCTGTGGGCAGGAAGGTCTTCATGCAGGGCGGCGTCTGCTATAACGAAGCCATTCCTGCGGCAATGGCAGCTCTGACGGGCAAAGAGATCGTAGTTCCGCCGGAGCCCGGTCTGATGGGAGCGTTCGGAGTCGCTCTGGAAGTGGAACGACGGCTCGAAGTCGGATTGATGAAAGAAACGTCGTTTGAACTGGAGAGGCTTGCCCGCCGGGATGTGGTGCACAAGAAACCGTTTATCTGTGGAGGTGGCAAGGAAAAATGCGATCGCCGGTGCGAAATCGCCCGAATCGAGATTGAAGACAAGACCTACCCCTTCGGCGGTGCATGCAACCGATTCGTGAATCTGATCAGACACGTGAAATTTGACAAGGGAAGTCTGGATCTGGTGGATTACCGGCAACGCCTGGTTTTCGCGGATTTGGAGCGAAACGATCCCGGGGACCATCGCCCCACCATCGGAATGAATCGGTCATTCCTGGTCAACACGTATTTTCCCTTCTTCAACGCGTTTTTCAAGGAACTGGGGTATCGCGTGATCCTGCCCGACACGGTGGATCCCGCGGGCATGGATCAGCAGGGGGCAGCATTTTGCTTTCCCGTGGAAATAGCGCACGGATTCATGGCGGATCTGTTGAGCAAGAATCCGGACATGCTTTTTCTTCCTCACATCAGAGGAGTGCCCACCGACCAGGAGAACTGCAACACATGTACCTGCGTATTCGTGCAAGGAGAATCTTTTTATCTCAGAAGCACGTTTGAAGGAACACAGGCCAAGAAAGTGCTCAGCCCGTATCTGGATCTCAGCCGCGGGTTCGACCCGAAGTCGGGGGAATTCGTGAAGCTGGCCGCTGAGTTGGGTGCGCCGAAAACGGCTGGGCTGAAGGCCTTCAAGGCCGCTGTGGATGCTCAGAATGCCTTCAAGGAGAAACTTCAGGCAAAAGGCGCCACAATGCTGGCCGATTTAGATGAAGATTCCTCCTCCATGGGTATTGTGCTGTTCGGCAGACCGTACAATGCGTTTGTTAGCGAGGCTCACAAGGGAATACCGGGGAAATTTGCGTCGCGAGGCCATAGGATTATTCCGTTTGACATGCTTCCCTATGAAGACGAAAGCCTGGACGACGCGCAGACCATGTACTGGTCGATGGGGCGCATGATCTTGAAGGCATCACGTTTCGTTCGGAATCATCCCCGTTTGTTCGGCACATTCATCAGCAATTTTTCCTGCGGACCCGATTCCTTTGTTGTGGGATACTTCCGGGACGAGATGGGCCGTAAACCTTCCTTGACCCTGGAACTGGACAGCCATACGGCCGATGCCGGACTGGAAACACGCATCGAGGCGTTTCTGGACATTGTGAATTACTACCGGGAGCTGGAGAGCAAGAAGCAAATTCCCGCGGTGATCAAAGATTTTCGTGCTGCTCGTGCTGTCGTCGACAACGGTAAGCCCGTTATCGCGACAGCGGACGGCAGGAAACTCGCTTTGACCGATCCACAGGTGAGGATCGTCCTGCCCGCGATGGGGCGCTTCGCACACGAGGCGCTGGTGAAAACGTTCAAGAAAGTCGGCATTAATGCTTACGGATTGCCGCCCGCAGACGAGGAAGTGCTCAAGATAGGTCGAGGAAATTCCACCTGCAAGGAATGCTTGCCGCTCCAGACCACGGTTGGCTCGATGCTGAAGTATCTCTGGCAAGACAGGCCCGAAGGTGAGGTAACCGCCTATTTCATGCCCGGAGCCGGCGGCCCATGCAGATTCGGGCAGTACAACGTCTTTTCCCGGCGCCTCATCGAACGCCACCGCATTCCGGACGCCGCGGTGCTCACCCTGAACGCTTCGAACGGATACATGGGGCTGGGAGATCGATTTACCCTGCCGGCATGGCGTGCCATCATCATCGGCGACGTCATGTACGAAATCTGGTCCACCCTCATGGCTGCGGCACAGGACAGGCAGGCTGCACTGAACGTGTTCTTCGAGCAGTGGGCCGGTCTTGTGGAAGTGATCCACGGCAGCTGGAAGCAGATTCGGCAACGCATCGGTTCCGTATCCGAGACGCTCGCCCGCATTCCCCTGAAGATGCCGTATGGTGACATCCCGAAGATATCTCTGATCGGTGAAATCTATGTTCGCAACGATCCCATCTCCTTGCAGAACCTTGTGGAAAAGATGGCGGATCGCGGATTCATCGTGAGGACCTCCCAGACCAGCGAGTGGATCAAGTACGTGGACTGGCTCATCAAGAACGGCATTGAGGGCAACCCCGATATTCCTTTCTGGATCAGGTATCACGTGAAGAAATACTTCGACCGCAAAATCAGAGCCTTGTTTGCTCCATCCGGATTGTTTTTTCACGAAGTCCTGAACGTGGACGATTTGATACAAGCCGGCAAGAAATTCGTTTCTCCCTTGCTCACGGGCGAGGCGATCCTGACCGTTGGCGCGGCGCTTCACGAGATTTTGCATCCGTCCTGCGGAATCATATCCATCGGTCCGTTCGGCTGCATGCCCACGAGAGTCGCGGAATCCATACTCACCGAGAAATTTACCACCGGCGAAAAACTGGAACTCATGAATCACAGAAACGGGCATGGTCCTTCATTCGCATCGATCTTGAAAAAGGATCAGAAGCTGCCGTTTCTGGCCGTGGAGACCGATGGGAATGCCTTCCCCCAGATCATCGAAGCGAGACTGGAGGCGTTTTCGCTCCAGGCCAAACGCTTGCATGATCGCCTAATGGATAGGCGGGACCATTGAGCACCCGCGAAAGAGGTAAAATAGCCGAAGACGTTGCCGCGGATTATCTGATTGCAAACGGGTACAGAATCGTTGCGAGAAATTTTTCCTGTAAATTAGGAGAAATTGATATCGTTGCACTGCACAATCACGACCTGGTGTTCGTGGAGGTGCGTTCAAGGGGATCGGCCTCGACTCTCGATCCTATTTTTTCTATAAACAGAAAAAAGCAGACCAAAATTGTGCGAGCGGCAGAAGTGTACGTGGACAAGCACTTCAAGAAGGAACCGCCATCAAGATTTGACGTAGTTTTGGTGACCATGGACGATCCGCCGCTGGTGGAACATATCTGTGATGCGTTCTATGCGTCATGACAGACAGGTCGACGCATATATGCCGCTGCCACAGTGAGGCTCGCCGCCTCGAACCGAATCACACGGAGCATGGTTGACAATGTGGCCCAGACGGTTTAGAAAGAAATGGGACTTGTTAACGGGCAGATCTACCATTCTGGTGAAGAAGCCTGGAGCCGCGTGCGCCCTTAGCTCAGCTGGATAGAGCGTCTGACTACGGATCAGAAGGTCGGGAGTTCGAATCTCTTAGGGCGCACCAGAAATCATGAAGGATTCAGGACAGGACCTGAGTCCTTTTTTGTTGTCGTGTCCATATAGGTGTCCATCGAACTCAGCGCATCCTGATGATTGAGCCAAATAATTTTGCTCAATTCTTCCTCGGTCACAAGATTGTACCGCTTGAAAACCGACATGGTTTTGTGCCCTGAAACCGCCATGATTCTGAAATAATCGTATCCAGAAAGTCTCAGATTGTTAATGGCACAATGCCTGAGATCGTGGAAGGTGAAATCTTCAATTTGGGCCCTTTTACAGGCTGCGCTATAAGCCTTTTTGAAATCATCAAAGGGTTTCCCGTGTCTCAGGAAGACCCGGGCACTGTGAATTCCACGGGGTAATCTTTCCAGGACGGCCTTCATTTCGGGATGGAGGGGGATGGAACGGGGTGCTTCCGTTTTCGTCCGTTGCCGGTCGAGGCGTATGAATCCCCTTTTCAGATCCACTTCTTCCCAGGTTAACTTGACTATTTCCGATTTGCGCATGATTGTATCACAGTTGAGGTCTTCTTTATTTTTCAAAGATTTTTGCCAGGAGAATCCGATGCCTGATGACGACAACCGTCATATTCTAATTCAGGAAGTGGGCCCGAGAGACGGATTACAGAATGAACCGGTCGTGCTCTCTCCCGAGGAGCGGGCAGAGCTCATCGAAGCACTCACAGACGCAGGATTGAAACGCATTCAGATCGGGTCCTTTGTCAACCCTCGCAAAGTGCCTCAGATGGCCAATACGAAAGAAGTGTGGGACCTGCTCGCAAAAAAGGATGATGTCAGGTACAGTGCGCTCGTACTAAATTATCGTGGATTGACTGATGTCATAACCGCTGGAATTCCACATGTGGAAGTTTATGTCTCAGTGTCGGAAACGCACAGCAAAAAAAATTCTGGGGCGACGGTTGAGCAAGCTATCACAGAAGCGACAACCATTATAGAAACTGCGAAAAGTAGCGGCCTGACCGTTACCGCTGGTGTCATGTGTGCATTCGGCTGCTACTACGAAGGGCAGGTTGCTGTAGACCGATTACAAAACATGGTTTCACGTTTTGAAGCTGTACACCCTGACGAGATCAGTCTTGCAGATACTGCCGGGACTGCGGACCCGGAAGTCATGGCACGTATGCTGGGAGCTCTTGAAGAAATTACGAATCCGAATCGTATCATCCTTCACCTCCACGATACACGTGGGCATGCGTGGGACAATATGCTCAAAGCGCTGGAAATGGGAATTCGTAGATTCGATTCGTCAGTCGGCGGGCTGGGCGGATGCCCATTCGTTCCCGGTGCAGTGGGTAATATCGCTACCGAAACAACTGTTGAGCGGCTCCATGCATTAGGATATCAAACGGGTGTAGACCCGGATAAAGTCCAAAAAATCTGGTCTAGTCTCCGTACAAAACTTGTAAAGGACAGGGCCCCGTCGGACAAGCGTCATCATGAGGTCTTGCACTTCAGGTAGGCAATTTGCTGATACCCGCCACCGTGGCGACCGCAGAGGCCAAAAGGAGCTCTTGGCACATTGACCCTGGAAAAACATGGCGTAATTGCTGCGCCCACAAAGGCGTGCCCCAATCTGCAAGTATCTTGCCTCAAATAGGGGACATGGGGACTTACCCAAACAGGTAGCTCGAATTCTGTGACTTTCCTCAATGTCATGATATGTCGATGAGCGTCCCAATTGACCGCACGTCATTCAATGAGTTACACTCGAATAAAGACTAGAACCAACTTTCTTGGTCGACGTGACGACTGGTTCACCTATGGCGGTCTGTCCGAGAAGGCACATGGATCTTTGTGGCCCGAGAACAAGCTCGGCTTGGCAACAGATCCGAAAACTTCACAAATGGCAGGGCCTAAGAAATGATTGCTGATGATACGGAGAAATAGACCTATGGGCGTATTAGGGATCATTTCTTGTCAAACTCTAGAACTGGAGTTCGCCTATCTCATGGTGAACGATCCTGACGTCTCGTCCATTACCGTCATGAAGGACCATTACGCCGATGGTGTCGTAGAGGGACTTGAACGGTACGGTGGTTTAGCTCCAAAATCAATATTGTACATCGGTGAGTATCTCCCCAGCCCCTCCAACGGACTTGAGGTTGTGGTTCGAGTCATGAAAATCGGATTGCACGCCGTGATCAAGGATCTCAGGGCTGGCGTAGTCGGGGCGGTAAAAGAGATGGGGCCCTACGTGGACGCTATTATTCTTGGCTATGGGCTATGTGGAAACGCCATGGAAAATCCTGGTGAACTATTTTCCGGTACCCCTGTTCCGGTATTCTTGCCGATGGACGAAGATCATCCGGTTGACGACTGTGTCGGTCTCATCATTGGCGGGCGTGAAAATTACTACGAAGAACAGTGCAAATGTGCAGGAACTATGTTCATGAACTCCGGTTTCGCCCGTCACTGGGAAAGCTTAGGGGAAAACATGACAGGCCCTATGGGGTCGTCTCATCCAGGAATGTTGAAACGCCTCCTGGCCAATTACAAAAGAACCCTGCTTCTTCCGACGCCGGTGATGTCTGAAGAAGAGATGACCTCAAGCGTGACAGAGTTCAACGAAAAATACGGACTTCGTTCCGAGGTCCGGCCTGGGACTTTAGAAATACTTAACCGGACATGGAGAACGGCAAAGGAAAGTGTCTTCGGAACAAAGGGATAAGCATCTTTCAAATGGCCACGGGATCGTCCAGAGTCGAACAGGTAATCTCATTTCTGGTTGTTTCTACGGAGATACTTGAACTGTTGAAGAACACCTTAGTACCGTGGCCCTTTTCCCCTATTACCTCCGGGTCACCCCTTCTCAGAGAGTTCCCCAAATCAAAAAGAGATTGAAGCCCATTATTGTCCATGCCCTCGCCGTCATCCGAAATGGTTATTCGCAGAGTCCTTTTCCCAGCTGGCCTAATGACATCAAAACTAATTTCTATCATTGACGCTCCGGCGTCAAAACTGTTGCTTATTGCTTCTCGCACCACGTCCAAGGGATTAGCGAAGTCATTTGCAATTTCAGTGAACTCTTGCGAGGCATTCACCTGAGGGGTGATTTCAAATTCGCTCATGGCTAAGAACCCCTTGAGATCTCCAGTCGTGGAATCCGCCAACTCCCTGCCACAAAGGGCGATAAAGTTCAGGCATCTGATTCAACCATTTAGGCGGTACCGAATAATAGCAAAGGCTTACCTGCAAGCCAACAACACATTTTCGGTCGAAGGAGCAGGACTCTTTTTTGGTTCAAGATTAGAAAAAAGAGAAGAGCCTAAGAGTCGATGAGCGCTGACGCTTGTGCTATACTGCTGCGCGTTGAAAATGTATTCTTAGACAAACGGTGCAACGAGCTTCCTAAGCGATGTCGGGTTGCCAAGAATCGGTTGAATCGCCTGAAGAGCTTTTCTCCTAGTATCGCTTCGTTTGGGAAGAATCTGTTGTGAGTGGAAGACCCCCGTTTTTTTTTCCAGAGATCGTCAGGATTTCAGTAGATTCGGAAAGAAACTGAGTACAAGTCGGTTTGCACGAGAGGCCGGAGGGGTTTATCGCCAAAAATCTATAGGATACGTGAAAGTCACCTCAAGGGACGTTATGAAAATTTTGTCTCTCCCCCTCAGCTGCGCTCCTGCCAAGTTCCCAATTTCATGCCATTTTTAATCTGAATCGAATCCAAGCCGGTGTCCATATAGGTGTCCATCGGTGTCCATATTGGTGGCTAACAGCGGTGTAATTGAGTATTAATCTGTAGCACAGCAAACCAAGACAGCCCTTTGAAATGATTAACAAAGAGCTGCCTCGGTATCAGTGAGTGGTAGTAAATAAAAAAAGCAGGGTCTCCCACTACGGATCAGAAGGTCGGGAGTTCGAATCTCTTAGGGCGCACCAGAACACGAAGGACTCGGCTTTAGGCCTGGTCCTTTTTTATTCTTCCCCCTAAGAAATTCCTGATTTCACACTACCTTTCACGCAAAGGCATTGAGGCCTGACGTCGAGGCATACGGGCTGAAATAGGCGGCGCAGCCAAAACACAGCTACTGCCCCGCCGCCTGTCATTCAACACCGTTCAGTTCGTCTGGCCGCCTGGCACCTGGGCGAGCGGGCAGGTGGAGGCGGGACCGGCCGAAGATATTCCCGGAGTTGGACCGGCTGAAGGAGTTGCTTGAGCTGGAGCCCCCACAGGAGCCGTATTCGTTGAAGTGCCTCCCGTAGCCGGTGCGGGATCGGTGCTCGTATTGGTTGAGGAGCCCCCCGGTACGGTCCCGGCATTGGGGTCCGTGCTGGTCGAAGAGGTTCCGGTAGCAGATGATGCCGTCGGGGCAGGCTCTATTTTTATGCCCTTAATCTGAGTCTGGGCTCCCCCTTTAATGTCCCCCGTTACCGGATCTATCCTGATAGTCGTGTTAGTCTGAATCGTCATATGGGTCTCGGCGGCCATGCATACACCCAGGGTTGCCATGAGGATGAGGCCTATCAATACGGTAGATTTCATTTCTGCAGCTCCTGAAGACTTTTTTTATGGGAGGGCATCCCAATATTTTGCCTATAACAGAATTAACAAAGAATTACAATCCAAAGCTAATGTAATAGTTTATGTATTAGGAGATACACAGCATGGGGAGGCGATCCTGTGGCATTCATGCGCGACCGGATCATCCGAGGCGAGGTGTGGTTCTCTGTCGGGAGGGACCTGTGCCATACAGGGAGGTCTTATACGAATGCGCTTTCAAAAAAGTAAGATGGGGGGGGACCCTCTTTGTAAAAGAGTGTCCCCCCCAAACCTCCTCCCAGAAACTTCTATCATGCGCCGGCATCTGCATTTCCTCAGCGGAAATGCAGATGCCGGCGAGTGCTAAGAGTTCTTGAGGTGGGGTTCGTGGAGGAACGTCTTACAAAAAGTTCCTCCACGATTTAACGTACTTGAAAACGCATTGGTATTAGAAGAGGCGTGCAAAATCTGTGCATCGGGTTCTGGACCGAACACGCGAGGATCTCGGTGACATTCGGTTTCTATATGAGAATTGAATCGCGGACCGATTCGTGGTCCGGAGATCCAAAGCGAATCCGGAGTGCCCACAGAAGCATAAAGAATCATTCTCCTTGCGCGAGGATGGTCCGTTTTTTGGCGGCAAATACCCCTTGACAACGGTCGCAGCAGAAGCGTATCGTAAGAAAGTTCGGGCGGGTAGCTCAGGGGGAGAGCACTGCCTTCACACGGCAGGGGTCGGAGGTTCAAATCCTCTCCCGCCTACCAGCTTAAGCGAATAAAGTCAGGGTGTTACGTTTGCCGACGATCCCCTGACTTTTTTCGTTCTCCAAATTTCCCGTGACTTTTTTCGAGACCTCATTCGGGTGGGCCTTTTCGGCAATATCCAGTTCGGTCCATCCGTGGTCGAAAGTCATCGAGTCCGCCGCATCCAAGAGCACCTGGTCCGAGACCCTGATGTACCGATCTTGCACTGAGCGTTCCCCAGAGTGACCGACAATCAGGTTTCTCACTGCGGTGCCCGATGCAGATCAACGGGTACGAGATCAGGAACGCTTGGAAGTATTCGAATTAATGCGCTCGGTTTCTGATAATGGGGCTTCAATCACGCCACAATTGGTGCTTTCCCCTCCTCCCAGCGGAAAGGCCGATATGACAGTTATGCTCTTGACAGAGACCCTGCTGGATACTGGAGTTTCGACCGGCATCCAGCGAAGGTCTGCGGCAACGATTAGGGTGTATGGTCCGGGAGTTGCTGATTTGCTCCGGC
The DNA here is from genome assembly GCA_035319325.1 of Desulfomonilaceae bacterium. GTDB lineage: Bacteria > Desulfobacterota > Desulfomonilia > Desulfomonilales > Desulfomonilaceae > DATHCX01. The sequence goes on along the minus strand of DATHCX010000071.1, from coordinate 1,473 downwards.
TTCTACCGGGGCACTTTCCAAAACGGACCGGTTTTTCCAATTTCTTTAAGGGTAGCCGGTACCTCATGGAAGTACTCGCTGCTGCGGGCAAGCCAATCGTCGTCAAGACGCCTGCGAAAGAATTTCCCTGAGAAGAGTTTGAACAAGTCCTTGAGAAGGATAATTCCTTCACCGGTAGCTGCATCAAATTGAGACCAATTCCTCACATGCTCTTCCGACCGGAAGAGATTCATAGTGCTTCAGGTGTGCGCCCAATCTTCCATCCATTTCCTCAACGGGACTGGAACATAGCCTATTGTATCAGGGGGATCGATCTTCAAAAGTTTGCCATCGGATATTTCCACAACCACGGGATCGCCGCAGTCCAAACAGACGCTATCAATTCGGATCGTTTTTCCTGGAAAAAGCCAGCAAACTGCTAGCGATTCAAATCCTCATTGGCCAAACCATTTTTGCTTACCTTCAATGGCGATCCTGTATTGAGTCGGGATGTTATTGAACGGAGCAAAAGAAGCTATTAAACTCGTATTGGGGTAGAGCCAACAACCTGGGATTTGCAAACCGATCAGTTCATGAAGTCTCTGTCGGCCCTCGTCCGGTGCAACTCCTAATTTGCTCGCAATTTCTGTGTAATGGGGTGCGTGGCCAGTGTCCATGAACCCCTTCATGATAATTTGAAAAGTTTTGCCAAGCTGCGTTAAATCCGCCATAATTACCCCCCGCACAATTTGATCCAGCTGAGCTGCCGTCGGTACCATTGTGTATTCTCGTAGGTTCGGTGTCAATACCCGCTCAAATCAGGCGTGGGTTGAAGAAGGCTTTGGAAAAAATCGCTGAAGATCGAGAAGCTCCCTGCACAGAAACGGGTGTGCGGAGCCTTGCAGGGAGAGAGCGTCAGTTTGTTGGGCGGCATACTTTTACAATGGAACGGCAATTCAGAGTGACTTGGACTCAGCAGATAGAGGTCGATCGTATCAGAGCCGCAATGTTGCGGCTTGATCGAAGATTCCGCCGACGCAACAAAGACGCCCGCATGTTATGATGATCCACGACGCCTTGTGGGTCGAAGCTCCGTACGAAGAAGCTGAGCAGGTCAGGCATTTGATGCGATGGATGATGAGAACGGCGGGGAGACTAGCTGTTGCGCCCTAGTAGACTTTTGCTGACCCACAATAACAACAAGAGGATCAAGGTGGATGCTTAAACACATGCCTGCCTTGACATCCCTTCGACAATAACCGTGATGGGAAATCGTGCAGCTCAGAAAATCACGATTATCCATATCCAAATCAAAAGGTCTGATTTCTCGGCCCCCAGAGGATTACGTATATCCCTGATCGACGACAATTACACTTGAGCGTCAGCGACAATTACACTTGTGCATCCATCAGGGTGTAGTTGTCTGGTAGAGATGCCCGGAAGAATTCACTGGGAGGGGCATCTGGTGCAGACAACGGACGCTCAAGTGAGGAA
>DATHCX010000070.1:0-37501 GCA_035319325.1 Desulfomonilaceae bacterium | reverse complement strand
ATTTCGCGGGTGTCAGGAGCCGAAGTGGTGGTCGTGGACATGGGGGTCGCCGGTGAAATCGGTGAGGTTCCGGACACGCACAGGTTCATTTCGCGGCGTATCCGGAGCGGGACGGACAACATAGCTGTGGGGCCCGCAATGACACGCGCGGAAGCAGTCCAGTCCGTAGAAGCGGGCATAGGCGTGGCATTGCAGCTCGCGGCTTCCTTCAATCTCTTCGGAACCGGTGACATGGGGATCGGAAATACCACTCCGAGCAGCGCAATTGTCGCATCGGTTACCGGAGCGGCTCCCGAACGGGTAACCGGCCGCGGGACGGGAATAGACGACGAGCAGTTCGGGAACAAGGTAAGGGTTGTGGAGAAAGCTCTTCGTGTGAATCGACCCAACCCGAAAGATAGCATCGATATATTGGCAAAAGTGGGAGGCTTCGAGATCGGCGGATTAGCGGGCCTCATTCTTGGCGCGGCTTCCGTACAAAAACCGATCCTGATCGACGGATTTATTTCAACTGCTGCCGCGTTGATCGCTCACGGTATCTGCCCGCGTTCCGCAGAGTATATGATCTCGGCTCACAGGAGCGTTGAGCAGGGGCATAGAGCCGCGCTGGAACACCTGAACAAGACGCCGCTCCTGGACTTGGATCTCAGGCTGGGCGAAGGCACCGGAGCAGCGCTGGCAATGACGCTGGTGGAAGCAGCCGTTCGGATACTCACGGAAGTGGCCACGTTCGAGGAGGCTTCGGTATCCGGGGCGGACAAATAATAGTGGTGTTACCGTCGTTGCCCGGCACGCACACGCGGGCCGGCACTATGAAGACAAGATACTGGATCGGCCTGTAGCGCGTTTTTCGTAAAGCCCCGACACCGCCTGGGTGTGATCCCAGGCCACGAAAGAAGCGAGAATGTCTCGACACGGCGGCAATCTCAGGCAACTTGAAACGGATTACGGTATACCCGCCGGGAAAATCCTCGATTTTTCCGCGAATATCAATCCGCTGGGATTCCCGGACTGGTTACGCCCGCTGGTGAGCTCCCTTCTGGAATCCGTAGTCCACTATCCTGACCCTGAATGCACGAAATTGGTTGCTGCAGCGGAAAAACGGTACGCCTGCAAACCCGGCGAACTGGTTGTGGGGAACGGCTCCAGCGAGATCATCTCGTGTATTCCCCGAGCAGCCGGCAAATCGAGAGCGGTCATCCTCGAGCCCACATACTCGGATTATTTTGTCGCGTGTACCGTTGCGGGTCTCCAGGTGGAGCGGCTGTTGTCGAACGAAGAAAGCGATTTTCGACCTGATTTTTCCGCTCTGGAAGCACGTCTGCGGGGCGATGAAATCGTATTCCTGTGCAATCCCAACAATCCCACGGGACTGATCACAGACACAAGCATCATTCGCGCTATGGCTAGGGAGCATCCTGCCACCGTGTTCGTGGTAGACGAGGCTTTCGGCGATTTTGTCGTGGACATGGACTCCCTGGCCCGTAATCGGCCGGAAAATGTGGTGGTCCTGCTGTCTCTCACGAAGATTTTCGCGATTCCGGGATTGCGACTTGGGTGCGCACTGTGTCCGGGAGATCTGGCCGATGCCATACGCCGGCTGCAGCCGACCTGGTCTGTAAACGTAATGGCGCAGTCTGTGGGCGAGATTGCTCTCCAGGATGAGGACTACGTGCGGCGCTCCAGGACATTTGTCCAGACCCAGCGCGAAACACTCCAGCAGGAACTGAAATCTGTTACGGGACTCACCGTATACCCAGGTTGCGCTAATTTTCTTCTCGTGAGAATCGACCGGAAAGACGTGGACGCGACGATTCTTGCCGAGCGAATGTTGACAGCCGGAATCGCGATACGGATCTGCGACAACTTCACGGGACTGGACCGTCGCTTTTTTCGGGTCGCAGTCAGGACCCCCGAAGAGAACCGCACGTTGTGCGATTCGCTCAGAATGGCTCTGGGAATAGGTTTGTCCCCGAGAAAAAAGCAGAGAACACCGGCTGTCATGTTCCAGGGAACCAGCTCGAACGCGGGCAAAAGCGTCCTTACGGCAGCACTGGGCAGGATCCTGCTTCGGGACGGCTACAGGGTGGCTCCGTTCAAAGCCCAAAACATGTCTCTGAATTCCTTCGTCACACGGACAGGCGGGGAAATGGGCCGCGCTCAAGTGGTGCAGGCGCAGGCATGCAGATTGGATCCGGACGTACGCATGAATCCGGTTCTCCTCAAACCGAACTCCGACACCGGCAGCCAGGTAATCGTCATGGGCAAGCCCGTGGGAAATATGGCAGCCAGCGAGTTCGTCACGTACAAATCCCGGGCGTTTGGAGCTGTAAAGGAGGCGTACGATTCACTGTCTTCCGAATACGACGTCATGGTCCTGGAAGGCGCGGGAAGTCCTGGTGAGGTGAATCTGAAGCATCACGACATCGTGAACATGCATATGGCACGATACGCTCAAGCGCCCGTGCTGCTGGTGGGCGACATCGACAGGGGAGGGGTTTTCGCCTCGTTTGTGGGCATCATGGAGGTACTCGAAGAATGGGAGCGCGGCCTGGTGGCGGGATTTGTAGTGAACCGGTTTCGCGGAGACAAGAATCTGCTGGGCACCGCGCTGGATTACACGCTTCGCCACACGAACAGGCCCGTGCTGGGTGTGGTTCCGTATTTCCACAATCTGGGTTTGCCGGAGGAGGACTCGGTGAGCTTCAAGGAAGGTTGTTTCGATAATTCCTGTCCTTCAGAGGAAGCCGTGGACATAGCGATCCTGGACCTTCCACATATTTCGAATTTCACGGATTTCGATGCGTTCAGAATCGAACCCGACGTCCGGGTCACAATCGTCCGAGAATCACGGGACTTGAATACACCCGACGCGGTAATCATTCCGGGCAGCAAGAATACCATCGGGGATTTGGAATATCTCAAGAATCGGGGAATCGAAGCCAAATTACGGGAACTTTCCGCAACGGGTACGGAACTGGTGGGCCTCTGCGGCGGCTTCCAAATGATGGGCCGTGACATAGCCGATCCGCACCGCCTGGAAACAGACGGGAAAACGCTGCATGGGCTGGGGCTCCTGGATATTACTACCGTTTTGGCTCGAGAAAAGACCCTTACGCGGGAAGTCGGCGTCCACCTTGGTTCCGGATTACCGGTGCGAGGCTATGAAATCCACCACGGCCGAAGCGAATCCCCACAAATGGCACCGCTTTTGAGAAAGGAGAACGGCGAGACCGACGGGATCACCTCCGGTGACGGCAGGACCTGGGGAACCTATTTGCACGGCATTTTTGACTCGGACGAGTTTCGACGGTGGTTCATCGACCGGCTGCGCAAGAGGCGTGGGCTGCCCCCAAAAGAACGCATATGTGCTGTCTACGATCTCGAACCTTCGCTGGATCGCCTGGCGGAAGCAGTGGCCGGCAGTGTGGACATGGGAAAAATCTACAAGATCATGGGATTGTGATGCAACTGGAATATCAGATTCTTGCAGCGGTGGCCCTGGATCTCTTCTTGGGTGATCCCCGCCGCTTTCCCCATCCGGTGAAACTGATGGGAAAGCTCGCACTGGCGCTGGAAGCCCCCATGCGCCGAGCGATCGTATCTCAGAGGACAGCAGGGGCGTTGACGGCCTTTCTCGTAGTTGCGTTGACGGCTCTCGCCGCGTGGGTGCTGCTGATCCTTGCGGGTTTCCTGCATCCGTACGCAGAGGACGTTGTAGCAATATTCCTCCTGTATACGGGCATAGCGGCCAGAGATATGATTGAGCACAGCGCCGGAGTGTATGAGGCGCTTCAGTCCGGGTCCCTTTCAGAGGCAAGAAATCGCGTTGCAATGATCTGCGGTCGAGACACGGATACGCTGGACGAATCCGGTGTCGCGAGAGCCGCTGTGGAGAGTGTAGCCGAGAATATGGTGGATGGCGTTACCGCGCCGCTCTTTTTTGCGGTCCTGGGAGGTCCTGTGGCTCTCATGGCCTATAAGGCGGTGAGCACACTGGATTCCACCTTCGGATACAAGAATGAACGCTATGCGGAATTCGGATGGTTGTCGGCAAGGCTCGACGACGTGGCGAATTTCATTCCTTCCAGGATCACGGCTGTAATGGTGCCCGTCGCCACTGCGATTCTCGGCGGCGCGGCAGCCGGGTCCGTTCGGATATTTTTTCGGGACCGGGGAAGGCATCCGAGTCCCAATGCCGGCCAGGCGGAAGCTGCCTTTGCGGGAGCCCTCGGAGTGCAATTGGGAGGTTTGAGCTATTATTTGGGCAAAGCTTCCGTGAAACCCACGCTGGGCGATCCTCTCGGCCCGGTTATTGCCGATCACATTCCCCGGGCCAACCGTCTTCTCCTGGTGACCTCGGGATTGGCGTTGGTCCTTTTTCTCGTCGCGAGAATACTCGTGCTCGAGGTGTGGATCCGATGACACAACCGGGTGCGAACGCTTCTCGTGTGAAGAATCCGGGACGCTTTTTCAACGTCCCGACGTGAGGTAAAGAGCACATTGCCGATCCAGTGCCCAAGAATTCTTGTGGCGGGAACGAATAGCGGCGTAGGCAAGACGTCCGTTACCCTTGCCGTTGTGAGCGCGCTCAGGAGGCGTGGGCTCAAGGTGCAGACCTTCAAGGTGGGACCCGACTATCTCGATCCCACGTATCTCTCTGAAGCCTCAGGACTGCCCTGCTACAATCTCGATGGATGGATGACCGGAAAAGAATACGTTGCGGATCTTTTTGCGGAAAAATCCGACAACGCAGACATAGCCGTGATCGAGGGGGTAATGGGGCTCTTCGACGGGAGCGATCCCGTGACAGGGGAAGGCAGCAGCGCAGAAATAGCTGCTTGGCTGAAGGCCCCCGTGCTCCTGGTGATCAACGCGCACGGTATGGCGCGCAGCGTCGCAGCCCTGGTAAAAGGATACGCTTCCTTTGACCCGCACTTGAATATCGCGGGTATCATCGCGAATCATTCGGGTTCGCCGCGTCATGGGGCGTGGCTTGCAGATTCTCTTGCTGGATTCGGGCAGCCGCGGCTCGTGGCATCGATACCCAGAGGGGCACTTCCGGAATTGCCCAGCCGTCACCTGGGGCTGGTATCAGCGGATTGCCGCATCCTGAACGAAACAGTGTTGGAGTCGCTCGCAACTGCACTGGAAGCAAACGGTTCCGTGGGTGACATCCTGGAAATCGCCGGGAGTGCGGGTGAAATTTCCGGTTCCGCTCGCCAACGCAGGACTTCGCTGGAGGCTGAACAGGTGAGGCTGGGCATTGCACGAGACGCGGCGTTTCATTTTTACTACCCGGACAATCTGGAATCACTGGCCGCGGCAGGATGTGAATTGGTGAATTTCACGCCTCTGACCGACAATCGTCTCCCGGACCACCTGGACGGACTATATATCGGCGGCGGATACCCGGAAGAACACGCAGAGCAGCTTTCCGCAAACGTCTCCATGCTCGAGGACGTCAGACTGTTTGCAGCCAGCGGAAAACCGGTGTACGCGGAATGCGGGGGGCTCATGTACCTGTGCCGGGGAATAGAATCGCTGGGCGGCAAGCGATTTGAGCTTGCAGGTCTGCTTCCCTGGTGGACGAAAATGCTGCCCCGGAGAAAGTCGCTGGGGTACGCGGAAGTCACCCTGACGCGGGATTCTCTTTTCGGATCGAGGGGCGATCGCTTCAGGGGTCATGAGTTTCACTACTCAGAGCTCCTCGAACACGCCGGGGGGAACGCTGATTGGCAAACGGCTTACCTCGTGAGTCATAGGCGATCCCCCAGGGCTGTCGCTGAAGGCTTTCAGCGCGGCCGTATTCTCGCAAGCTACGTGCACACGCATTTCGCCTCTAAACCTGATGCCGTGGCACACTTCGTCGCAGTATGCAGGAACGGGGCTCGCAAGGTGAAGTGAATGAGTGAAATATCCGCTGATGCCGGGGCATCCCGACGGTCATTGATTTATGGCCTGTACGGAAATCCCATGAGTGGCGAGGCTATAGAAGCCCGCTCTTTTGAAATAATCGATAACGAAGCGATCTCCCACGGGTTTTCCTCCGGCCAGTGGGAAGTTGTCAGGCGTATGGTCCACACTACAGCGGATTTCGAGCTGGCGAAATCGGTGCGTTTTTCGTCCGACGCCCTTGAAAGAGGCATAGCCGCGCTGAAGTCCGGTGTTCCCATTTTTGCCGATTCCAACATGATACGTTCCGGTCTGTCCATGGCTCGACTCAGGACAGTTTGTCCTCGATACGGTCCGGAGAGTGTGGTTTGCCACGTTGCGGATGCCGGAGTCATTTCCCAGGCTCGCGGTGCAGGTCTTCCCCGATCCCTGTTCGCAGTTCGCAAGGCACGTGGGCTGCTGGACGGCGGGATAGCGGTGTTCGGCAATGCGCCCGTGGCTCTCCTGGAGCTGAACCGGCTCATCGTGGAAGAAGGCGTCAAACCGGCCATCGTCATTGCGATGCCCGTAGGTTTCGTTCACGTGGCGGAAAGCAAGGACGAGCTGATGTCGCTGGAAGTTCCCTACATAGCCATTGCAGGCCGGAGAGGGGGCAGTCCCCTCGCAGTGAGCACCGTCCATGCATTGTGCACCCTCGCGGCGAAAACGGTGTGACCGGAAGGGACGATCTCGAGCGGAACTGTTCGGCATGAGTAACGGAGACAAGCATTTACCTTCTGACAAAGGGGTTTGAAAGTGGGCGATTCCAATACGAAAGCGATAATCCTCCTGGGGCATGGAAGCCGGGTTCCCGCGGCGGGAAAACACATGGAAAAGGTTGCCCAGGGCCTGAAAGAAAAGTACGGATATCACATGGTCGAGGTCTGTTATATGTCCCGTCTCGGTCCGCACTTTCCCGAAATGTTCAAGAAGTGCGTAGCCGCTGGAGCCACTGATGTCATGGTAATTCCGTATTTTCTGCATGACGGGTTGCACCTGGTTCTCGACATACCTGAAATGATGCAGGAAATGGCCGCTCTTCACCCGCAGGTGAAATTGGTCCTCGGAAAGAATCTGGGATTCGACGATGTGCTGGTGGATCTCGTGGAGCGCAGGATCGAAGACTCGCAGGAATGTTGCGACGTCCGGCAACTCGCGCTGCCCCCGCGCAAGAAATATCCCATCCCTCCCGGTCAATATGAGTTCGTGCCCATGAAGCCGGAAGAAGCGGAGAAATTTCTGAAGAGTGACCGGAACGAGCATCATTGAGGAGGTCTGTGATGATAAACCATATGCGAGTCCTCACCACCCTGCTGCTGGCATTTGCCATTCTGGATTCGGCTTCGGAACCTGCGTATGCGATGCATATTTCGGAAGGCATTTTGCCTGCACACTGGGCGGCTTTGTGGTTTGCGTTGGCTATTCCGTTCGTGGCCTGGGGACTCCGCAATCTCAGAATCCGGAGCAAGGAAGAACCATACTTGAAGGCTTTGGTGGGGCTGGTGGGCGCTGCGGTTTTCGTGATTTCTTGTATGCCTATTCCGGTTCCCACTGCCGGGACTTGCTCTCACCCTTGCGGCACCGGTATGGCTGCGATTCTTATCGGGCCTACATTGACAGTTGTGGTGGCGAGTATTGCTCTTGTTCTTCAGGCGCTGTTTCTTGCCCATGGAGGGCTGACCACTCTGGGCGCTGACATTTTGTCCATGGGTGTGATTGGAGCATTTGCGGGATATGGGGTCTTTGTTCTGGCCAGACGATTGGGCGCTCCGTGGGTGGTAGCCGCTTTCCTGGCTGGACTGCTCTCGGACTGGGCCGTGTATGCGGCAACGTCGTTCTTCCTTGCTGCGGCTCTCCACGGGGACGGTTCCTTGACTGGCATGTTTCTTGCCATTGGAGTGGCATTCGTCCCCACACAGGTTCCTCTGGGAATTCTGGAAGGGTTCCTTTCCGCCGGATGTTATTCCTTCGTTCATACGAGGCGTCCGGAGTTTCTCGGCATGCTCAACAGAGGAGGGGCGTTGTGAGAAAGCTGCTCGTCAGTGGAACCATTTTGGTGGCAATCGGCGTAATTGTTGCTCTCCTTGTGGCCCCGGAGGCTCAATGGTCAGGAATTGACGAAGCGGTGGTGAACAAGTTCGCCAAGGACGCCGGAAGGCCGCCAAGGGAGCCGTACATAAATCCGGGACAAGGAGACGTTCTGCTTTTCTGTTTTCTTGTGGCCGGAGCAATCGGTGGGTTCATCATCGGGTACCAGTATCGCGGGTTGTTTCCGCCAAAGGCGACGTCGCATGGTGATTCCCCCCATGTTTGATCTTTTTTCGGACATATTTGCTCGCAAAGACAACGTATTCACGCGCATGGACGCACGCGCGAAAATGATTGTTGCGGGCTGCTTGATTCTGGCAATCATAAGTTCCACCCGGATATGGATGCCCTCCATCGTTTTTGTCGCGTGCGTTTCTGCAATGCTCGCTGTCGGGATACCTGTCAAGCTGGTGCTCCTGAGGCTGGCCGCTCCCATGGGAATTGTGTTCGTTCTCATGATCTTGCAGGTATTTCTTACACCCGGAACTCCCCTCGCGGGGTTTTCGCTTTTCGGCAGAACCGTCGCGGCGACTCATGAGGGGTTCATGCATGGAAGCGTGCTGGGCTCCCGGGTTCTCGGAGCAGTGAGCGTCATGCTGCTGCTCGGATCTGTTACTCCGGCTTACAAAATATTTCACGGTCTTCGCTGGTTTCGGGTCCCGGAAGGCTGGGTGGAACTAGCACTTCTGGTGTACCGGTACACTTTTACGCTCCTGGATCAAACTGCGGACATCGCGGCCGCACAAAGGGTTCGGCTGGGATATTCAGGCATGAGGCGGTCGCTTGGGTCGCTGGGTGTCCTTGCGGGAACAGTGGTAGCTCGTTCTATGGACCAGGCCATGAAGACGTATGAAGCCATGTCTCTGCGCGGTTATCAGGGCAACATACCATTTGGTCCGATGCCGAAGATGAATGCTTCCGATCGTCGAAACGTCGTCCTGGCGGTACCTCTTATATTCACGTCCTACTTTATTCTGGAATGGTGGGCGAAGTGACGAGCGAATTTTCTGTCGAAGCGACCGGCGTGGTTTTTGCGTACCAGGAAGGTACTCGCGCTCTCGAGAATGTGGATTTCTGGGTAAAGCAGGGCGAATTTGTGGCCATGCTTGCGTCCAACGGGTCCGGAAAAACCACGCTGATCAAACTGCTTGTGGGCCTTCTCAAGCCAGAGAAGGGACTCATAAAGCTCAATGGGAAGGACATTAGCAGGCTCTCCAGCGCTGATCTATCCAGGAGCGTGGGGCTGGTGTTCCAGAATCCGTCCGATCAACTCTTCGCTGCGACAGTGGAAGAGGATGTTGCTTACGGCCCGAGGAATCTCGGGCTGGATGAAGATGAAGTTCAGCGGAGGGTCGACGAATCGCTGGAAAGTGTTGCGGCCTCGGAATTGCGCGGCCGTGCAATTCATCACTTGAGCTTTGGGGAACAAAAACGGGTGTGTATGGCGGGCGTGCTCGCCATGCGACCTTCGACGCTGATTCTCGATGAACCGACAGCAGGGCTCGATCCGGCCGGTGAGGCGCTCATGATGCGGTTGTTGAACCGGCTCAACCGGCAGCATGGCATTACCGTGATCCTCGCAACGCATTCCGTGGATCTCCTGCCGCTTTTTGCCGACAGGATCTATGTTCTCCGCCTGGGAAAGGTTCTCAAACAGGGACCTGCCGACGAAATATTCTGCGACCATCACATGATTGACAAGGCGTGTCTCAGGCTCCCGTATATTGCTGCGCTGGTGCACAAAATGAAACAGCATGACGGTGTGCCCATCAACGGGCTGCCGTTGACCATCGGAGAAGCTCGCATGAAGCTGTTGGAACTTATCCCGGAAGACGTGATAGTCAAGCAGCCGGAGTCTAAGCAGTCATGAATTCCTGGCGATCGGGCTATACCACCGGGACGTGTGCGGCAGCTGCCGCCAAAGCAGCTGCAATAGTCCTATGCGGAGGAGACCCTCCATTGCAAGTGGACGTACCCCTGCCGAACGGGACTCACGTGACGTTGTCCCCGGTGTTTGTGCGTGGAGACACGGCCTCGGCCTGCGCTGCCGTGCGCAAGGATGCCGGCGACGATCCGGATGTCACGGACGGGTGCATGGTGACCGCCTCGGTGGAATGGTCCCATGAGTCGGAAATAGCCTTTTCTGCGGGTGAAGGAGTCGGCACCGTCACAAAGCCCGGACTTTCGATTCCGCCGGGCGAACCCGCGATAAACCCCGTGCCACGGGCTATGATACGGGAAGCCGTGCGAAGTGTGACCGCCCGAGGCGTGCACGTAACCATATCCATTCCCGGCGGGAGAGCATTGGCAGAGAAGACGTTCAATCCGAGACTCGGCGTGCAAGGAGGTCTTTCCATTCTCGGCACGTCGGGCATAGTCAGACCGTTCAGCACAGACGCGCTGCGTGACGCGCTCACCTGTGCGTTGAGCGTAGCGGTCGCCTGCGGAGTCACCTCTCCGGTCTTCGTTCCGGGACGAATCGGAGAAAAAGCTGCAAAGGCGCTGTTTCGACCTACCCCCGAACAGCTCATCGAAGTGGGCAACGAATGGGGATTCATGCTCGATTCCGTAAAGGTAATCCCGTTTCAACGGTTACTCGTGGTGGGCCATCCCGGAAAGCTTGCGAAACTCATTGCAGGATGGTGGGATACCCATTCGTCGCGATCCGGGAGCGCGGTACCGGCAGTCATGGATCTGGGCCGGAAGATTCCGGGCCTGGTTCCCGAGCACAGCGCCACAGTCGAAGGAGTATTCCAACTGCTCGGAGAGTCTGAGCGATCACGTCTCGCGCACGAACTTGCTTCGGCTGTTCGGAAAGCGGTTTTCGAACGAGTCCAGGGCCGCTTCCCGGTTGCGGTGACCCTGGTAAATATGCAGGGCGTTTTGTTGGGTGAGGACGGAGACACGGCAGCATGGCGGTAGACAAGGAAATCACCATCGTGGGATGCGGTCCCGGTTCTATCGAGTATCTGATCCCCGCTGCCTTGAAATCAATCATCGCTGCAGACGTCCTGATAGGATCGCAGAAGCTTCTGGATCTTTTTCCGGACGCGGCGGGCGAGCGCATGGCATTGACTTCGAATATCAGAGAAGTTCTGGATGACATGGCGGAACTGCTGGGTCGAAAGCGTATGGTCGTCCTGGTCACCGGAGATCCCGGCCTGTTCAGTTTTGCAAAACCTGTTATAGAGCGCTTTGGGCGTGACCGCTGTCGATTGCTGCCGGGGATAAGTTCCGTTCAGGTTGCTTTTTCAAGAATCGGCCTTGATTGGGCAGATGCTCGAATAATCAGTACCCACAAGGAAGATCCGACCGACACCCCGGCACTGGCGGATGCGGAAAAAGTGGCCGTTCTGGGCGGCCGGGAAGGTTCTCTCAAATGGATTGCCCACCATCTTCTGCCCGGAGAGTGCGACGTGCGCATATTCGTGTGTCAAAACTTGACGCTGGAAAATGAGGAGCTCGCCGAAGTGACAGCCGGTCAGCTGGCCGAACTTCGGGTTTCACCACAGACGATCGTTCTCATTATAAAAAGAAGTGTACTAGAATGAACAAGGGAACACTGTACGGCATTGGAGTGGGACCCGGGGATCCGGATCTCATAACGGTAAAAGGAATGAAAATATTGAACGAGTGCGCTCACGTGTTCGTTCCCAAGGCCCGGTTGGAAGGGGACAGTGTGGCATTGAGCATTGCGCAACGTCACATTCATGCAGAAGCCGAGATCCATGAAATCGTCTTTCCCATGACCACCGATCGGAACAAACTTATCGCCCGATGGGAAGAATCGGCTCGGATCATTGCAGATGTCCTGGAAACAGGATCCGATGCTTGTTTCCTGACTCTCGGAGACACATTTCTTTATTCCACGTACATATACATGCTCCGTGCATTGCGGCATCGTATTCCTGACGTTCACGTGGTGACGGTTCCCGGAGTTACCGCGTTCAGCGCAGCAGCTGCGCTCTCTGAATTTCCCGTAGGCGAGGCCAAGGACCCCGTCACGATCATTCCCACCGCAGACGATCTTGAGGAAGTCAGGCGCGCTCTTGCTGCAGGAGGAACAGTCGTTCTGATGAAGATCGGCAAGCGACTGGGGGGAATTCTCGATGTGTTGGAGAGTGCAGGAGCGATGGGGCGCAGTGTATTCGTGTCCCACGCGGGAATGGACAGCCAGCGAGTCGTGAAGGACCTCGGCGAGCTGCGGGGAGAAGAAGCGGATACGGGATATCTTTCCGTCATCCTGGTGCGGGGAAAAGGTGAGGGGAGCCGATGAAGGTGTATTTTGTGGGTGCCGGACCCGGAGATCCGGAACTGTTGACCGTAAAGGCGGAGCGCATACTCCGAAGCTGCCGCATCTGTATTTATGCAGGATCGCTGGTAAACCCGGAACTGCTTCGTCTCGTGCCTTCGACCGCGGAAGTGCACGATTCCGCTACACTGGGGCTGCCGGAGATTACGGCGCTGTTTCGTGACGCGAATCGCCGGGACATAGACGTGGTGCGCCTGCATTCCGGTGACCCGTCCATATACGGCGCCATTCGAGAGCAAATGAATGAATTGGATTCATGGGGCATCGAATATGACGTGGTGCCCGGCATCAGTTCGTTTCAGGCTGCGGCCGCAGCTTTGCGGACAGAATTGACCGCACCGGAGGTCGCACAAACGATCATCCTGACGCGAACCTCCGGCAGGACTCCCATGCCCCAGGACCAGGAACTCAGAGTGCTGGCGCAAACCCGGTCCACTCTCTGCATTTTTTTGTCCGTGCACAAGCTTGAATCCGTGGCGAACATTTTGGCCGAGCACTACGGTGAGGACTGTCCGGCGGCCGTGGTATACAGGGCGTCCTGGCCGGATCAGCAGGTGATCCGCGGCTCACTCGCCGATATTGCCCGCAAGATCTCATCCACAGGGATAAAAAAGACCGCTATGATTGTAGTGGGTCACGCTCTATCGCGCGATATTCCGGCATCAAAATTGTACGATCCGGCCTTTTCACACGAATATCGCGAGGGAAGGCATTCATGACCGTAGCGGTCATCACCCTTTCCGAAGAGGGCGCAAATCTGGCGACACGCTTGTCGTCGGCACTTCCCGATTCCCACATCTATCTCCACGGCGCAGTCTCCGAATCCTGGACCGGCGAGCGCTTCGCCGGCATTCTTGAACTCACGGAGGAGATCTTCCGAAAATACTCGGGACTGATATACATTACGCCATGCGGGGTAGCAGTCCGAGCAATCGCGCCTCACTTGACGCACAAAACTCGAGACCCTGCAGTGGTAGTGGTGGACGCGGGGGCGCGATGGGCAATCAGTCTTCTGAGCGGACATGAAGGGGGCGCAAATGAACTTGCGGTCACCGTGGGCAACATCCTGTCCGCTGAGCCGGTCATTTCAACCACCACCGAAGCGCTCAAGAACCTCATCGTAGGCATCGGCTGTAGAAAGGGAATCGAATCCGAAAGGATAATCGAAGCGGTAACAACAACGCTCAAAGAAGCGAACCTGGATCTTGCGAGGGTTCGATTGTTGAGCAGTGCGGACGTGAAAGCGAACGAAAAGGGCTTGCTGGTTGCGGCGCAGCAATTGCGAATTCCGGTGAGATTCATGTCTTCGGATGAAATACGCGGTTGCACCCGCGATTTTCAAAAATCAAATTTTGTGGAAGAACACGTGAATGTACCCGCTGTTGCAGAGCCTTGTGCTCTTCTCGCGGGAAGGAGGACACGATTAGTCATCAGAAGGAAAACGCTGAACGGAGTGACCGTAGCGGTGGCAGAGGAAAGCTGTATGTAGTGGGCATCGGTCCGGGCGGACCTTTGGACAGGACTCGCCGCGCGGAACGCGCCATTGCCGACAGCCAAGTAATCGCGGGATACAAACGCTACCTGGACCTCATTCGCGATCTCACCGGCGGTAAGGAACTGATATCATCGGGAATGACGAAAGAGACCGAGCGGTGCGAGGCAGCCGTCCGAAAGGCCCGACAGGGAGCAACTGTGGCACTTGTCTCCTCGGGGGATGCGGGAATCTATGGCATGGCAGGGCTAGCGCTCGAGCTTGCAAACGGTACGGGGACTCATGTTCCTGTTGAAATAGTTCCGGGAGTCACAGCGGCAAGTGCTACTGCTGCTCGTCTGGGCGCTCCGCTCATGCTGGATTTCGCGTGTATCAGCTTGAGTGACCTTCTGGTGCCGTGGACCACGATACGGGACAGACTTCGGGCAGTTGCCGCTGCGGATCTGGTGGTTGCGCTGTACAACCCGAAAAGCAAGAAGCGGACGAATCAGCTCCAGGAAGCTGCGGAGATTTTTCGTGCTCACAGGCCGGGAATGACGCCTGTGGGTGTCGGCACGGCGGTTGGCACGGAGGATGAATCGCTCGTACTGTCCGATTTGGATCATTTTCTCGGCCAGGAAATCAACATGCGCAGCATCGTCATTATCGGCAACCGTACCTCGAAAATCACGGGCGGCTGGTTCATCACACCCCGCGGATATACTGTATGATTCTCTTCCTTGGAGGCACGAGCGAGACCGCTCCGCTGGCCGAAGCGCTTGCGGAGGCAGGGTTTACAATGCTCGTTTCCACTGCGACAGATATTCCTCTTGACGTGGGCAATCATCCGCTGATTTCCCGCAGGTGCGGGAGACTGGACCGGGATTCCATGTCACGCCTCGCTGCAGAATCCGGCATCACCGCCATAGTTGACGCTTCGCATCCCTACGCGTCAGACGTACATGCAACAGCCAGAGATGTGGCAAACAGTCTGAAAATACCGTATTTCGTCTGGATCAGGCCGGCAGGGTTGAGCAACGAAGATTTCGTCTGTTTGGCCCTAGATCACGCAGAAGCCGCACGAATAGCATTCTCGTTCGGGAGTCCCGTGCTGCTCACCACGGGATCGAAGAATCTCATTCCGTACGCATCGGAATCCGCACGGACGGGTGTGCCTCTGATAGCCCGGGTTCTTAATCATCCCGAGTCCGTAGAAGCATGTCGTTCAGCAGGCATTCCCCCTCACCACATTCTTACCGGCAAGGGCCCCTTTTCTCTCGAACAGAATCTCATGGCGATCAGAATGTTTCATATCAAGGTCATAGTCACCAAGGACAGCGGATTGCCGGGCGGAATTGCCGAAAAAGCCGAAGCAGCCCGTCTTACCGACTGTCGCCTGGTGGTGGTGCAAAGACCGGAAATAACGGATGCACAGGGCTTTAATGACGTTTCCGAGCTTATCTCCGCT
This sequence comes from Desulfomonilaceae bacterium, assembly GCA_035319325.1. Classification (GTDB taxonomy): domain Bacteria; phylum Desulfobacterota; class Desulfomonilia; order Desulfomonilales; family Desulfomonilaceae; genus DATHCX01. The sequence continues at coordinate 22,228 of DATHCX010000070.1, read as the reverse complement.
GTAAAAAAATCCCTGAGTGGTCCCCAAGTGCGTTCAAGGGAGTAGGATCCGGCTTCTTGTAGCAGTTCTCGACAAGTGTGTCGGATTCTCTCACAGTTCTCGCCCGTATTCCGTTGGTCCAATCATGTCATTGCGAGGAGTGGAACGACGAAGCAAACTCAATTCTGGTCAGTTGGAGATTGCTTCGGGCTTTGCCCTCGCAATGACAATCTTTCAATCTTTTCGAGTAATCAAAACCGAAATTACTTTTGAGAATCCCTATATAGGCAGCTTGAAAAGGCGTTTTGCGTTCTCGGTGGTGATCCGAGCGATGTGTTCAACGGACGTGTTTCGAACTTCTGCAACTTTTTTCGCAGTGTGGATCATGTATGCGGGTTCGTTATCCTTTCCCCGCAAAGGTTCGGGAGCCAAGAACGGGCAATCCGTTTCCAGGAGTATTCTTTCTTCAGGAAGACCGGCCACGATGGATCTCAAAAGTTCGTTTTTCTTGTACGTGACTGTCCCGGGGACGGATATATGAAAGCCCAGATCGAGAGCCCTTTGTGCGTCCAGTTCATTGCCCGAGAAACAATGGATCACGCCGCCGTCATAAAAGGGCGCCGCGGTTTCCAGTAATTCAAGCCCCTGTTCATATGCATCTCGAAGATGAATGACCACGGGTTTCTTGAGCTTCTTTGCCAGGGAAAGCTGATACGAAAACACCCGTATCTGCACGTCTCGAGGGGAAAGGTTGCGGAAAAAATCAAGGCCGATTTCGCCGTATGCGACCACTTTCGCATGCTGAGCGGCCTTTTCGATCTGTTCCCATCCGTGCTCGCCCACATCTTTCGCATTATGAGGGTGAATACCTACAGAAGCAAAGACACGAGGAAAACGGTCCGCTATTTCCAAAGCTCGTCGTATATCCGGAATATCTATCCCTACGGTTACGATATATTTCACTCCCGCATCAAACGCCCTTTGCACAACCGCGGTCGCCTGCGTGTACAGGGGATCCAATTCCAGATGCGCGTGAGAATCAACAAGAACATAACCGCGACTATTCATGTCTTCTCCGAAAAGAATTTCACGTACATGCCCAAAGAGAACCTAGCGGGATGCCGGGATGCGAGTATCAAAAAAGTAGTCCTGAAGCCATTTCTTCTTGAGTTCATCAAGTCGTCCGTCTCCCTGCGCTCGCAGGATGAAGTTATTCAGCCAGTTCAGCCAATGAAAATCATCGGGTCTGACCGCCCAAGCAATAGACTCATAATTTATGGGTTTGAAACGGCTGGTCAAGAGATGCGAGTGTGCCGCGCAGGCCATGCGTATGGAAAATTCATCGTCAATGAACGCCTGGGCCCGTTTTTCAAGAACCTCGGCCAGCGCACGCTTTCTGTCGGGGAATTCCCTGTGCGACGCTTTGGGCAGCAATTCCCGTAATCGGACGGAACCGGTGCCCCCCGGAGGAGATACGACGAATATTCCGGGCTGATTCAGGTCTTCAATACTTCGAAAACGTTCCGAATTGGATGTATGCACGGCAAACATTCTTCCGGTTTCCAATACCGGCTGGGTAAACATGACTTCTGAATTGCGTTCCGGAGTGACCGTCATCGCTGAAATCACCACGTCCGTCTGGCCTTCCAGGAGTGACGATAGAAGCCCCTGCCAGCTCTGACGAACAATTCGCAGCCCCACTTTGAGATCCGCGGCCACCATCTCGGCCAGATCCACGTCGAGGCCCACCAGGTTTCCCTGATTGCCCAGCATCTGAAACGGAACGTAGCCCACCTGCATACCTACGCGCAATTCACCGCGCTTCTTGATTTCCTGGAGCGTCCCGTCTTTTTTTTCTGTTGCCTTTTCAGTTGCAGGGACAATCTTCCGGTCAGAAATTCCCTTGTCCGATGGTGGCTGGCACGAGACTCCGGCAAGCCCCACGAAAACGATGACAAGAACATGCGCGCAGCGGCGAACGAGAGGAGCGAAAAGCCGAACGCTTCTCCAGGAACTGCGTCTTCGAAAACGGCCGGCCACAGAACGTCGTTTGCCGCGACTTCCGCTCCGACATGGTGTCGAGTCGTAACCGGGTCGAGAATATTCGTTTTGAATGGTTGTCATCAGCGAACGATCTTTCGTACGAACGTGCTTTCAAATACGTGAAATCTGGGAGGGGGTTTGGGCGGGACACGCTTTACAAAGAGGGTCCCCCCAATCGTATTTTTTTGAAGGCTAATCACAGGCACATTCCGACTATGCAATCATGTCATTGCGAGGAGTGGAACGACGAAGCAATCTCAGTCCTGGTCAGTTGGAGATTGCTTCGGGCTCGGCCCTTAGCAATGACAATCTTTCAATCGGTTCGCGTAATCAAGCCGACCTTACTCTTAAGAATCCCTATACACGAAGCCATTCTCGCTTCGCGGAACGTGCGTCTTGCCGGGATTATAATCTGGAAACTGGAAAATACGTTGCGCAATCCTTCTCGCTACGTGAAAATTCCACGAGTTGTCGCACCATTTCATAGAGATTCCTGAAGTCCAGCGAGTCACGATGGTAGGACTCGAATGCTTCGAGAATGATCTCCCTGAATAGGTCCACTTCATCCTGGGAAGCCTCCGCATACATCTGGGGACATACGTCTTCAGGACCCGTGAGGAGCATCTTTTTCTCACGGGGAACCGCGGACATGAGCTTCGTGAGCAGACCGACGATATCGACAGCTCCACACGGCTGCCTGTGCGCATCCTGGATTGTTGAAGCGAGCTGCCGGATTCCGGACCATGCTTCCGAGGCGGGGGGAAACATGATCGATGTGTTCGCAGTGGGATCTTCACCCAGTGCAGACTTTTCTCCTATAAATGCGATACATATGACCGGAATTCCCAGAATCTGAGTAAAATCGTGCTCTATGCGATTGCAAATGATTTCCGCCATTTCCGCAAACGGAGCGTTATTCAGGATAAGGTTTATCTGTTTGCCATGCGAGATCCTGTTGAGGTCCTGAACAAAGGAAATTGCTTCCGTATTCGCAATCTGTTCCGGAGTAACCACCGCAAAGACATCGGAAGCACACTGCATCACGGGTTCCAGCGAATCCGCCACTCCCTCGGGAGCGTCAATGATCACATAGTCTCTCGATTCCAGAGCCTTCGCTATGCCCTGTACCCGAATCGCGCCGGTTTCAGCCGAAACCGGGGGTTCACCGGTTGTCACAACAGTAACATTTTCGGCAACGGGAATCGCCAGTTCGCCTTCCGAGCAATATCCCGACACAAAGTCCCTTAGCGTGCAACAGCGCCCGGCTCCCAGCACGCGTGACGCGGATCGATGGACTTCCAGCAGCGTGACCGTATGTCCCAGGTGAGCCAGTGCCATGGCCGTATTGGCCGCAACTGCGGTCTTTCCCGATGATCCCTTTACACTGGTGAATGCCAATAGTTCGCACATGAAAGATGCAGCTCCTTTACGGACAACAAGCTATCGCATATTATCATGAATATTTATCTAGTTGCAACATCTATCAAATGCAAGAATTATGAAAAGTGACTATCTATTGAAATTAACATAACATATATCAGCTTTCGTGAAACTTCTGTCGCATTCGTTCACAATGCTCGCCTCTGTTCCGACGGTCCAATCATGTCATTGCGAGGAGTGGAACGACGAAGCAATCTCAGTTTTGGCAAACGGGAGATTGCTTCGGGCTTCGCCCTCACAATGACAGCCTTGCCATGTTGCGGCGTAATGAAAACCCACAGTACTTTTAAGAATCCCTATTATTGGTCGAACAAAGCTGGCGTGTCGTGACGTGGAATGACCGGTTCTCCTTCATCGGGAAACGCGGCAGGAGGATAAAACCCTTCAGAAGAGATCTCAGTGCATGTACTGACCGGATTCCGGAACCTGCAGCTCGGACAGGCACGTTTTGATGATCTCGGGTTCTATAATACTCATTCTGGTCTGGCGGTCGATCTTGGTTTCAATAAAGGACACGAGGCTCTCGAAGTCCTTCTTGCTTATAACAGGAAACTCCTCCTGGTCCGTTGACACGTAATCGAGAGCGGTGAAGTTGCCGGTGTGCGGGTCCACTTCACCCGAAATCTGAATCACTTCGACTTTATCGCCGGTTGCGCATCTGCCTACTATGGCCAATCCGCGCGAACGCGAAAAGTACAAGATCGCCATCTTGTAGATACCGGACGAATGAAAGAGCTCAAAGGGGTTCATCGGTTCTTACCCGTGCAGTAGCTCGCCGGAGCCGGCAGTGTGTAACGGGGTTTTCGAGTGGAGGGAATGTAGCAGCGAGGAAACCGAAAGTCAAGAATGGGTGAAAATTTTTTGAACGCTTTGGCCTGTCGGCCTGAGAGGCGGTGTGCCGGGCATTGGCTGCAATGGCATACAGGTTCCGCGGGAAGCTGGGAGTCTTCGGGAGGGGATGTACGGGGACATCTCTGACAACGAGGCCTCGAATCCCATTTCTTTGGCTGTGCATTGCAATTACACGATATTTCCGCGATTCAGGATCAAATGCGGGTCCAGGAGAGCTTTTATCGTCCGTATTTCGGCCAGACCTTCCTTACCCACCATCAGTTCGAGAGATTCCCGTTTGAGTTTGCCGATTCCGTGTTCGCCTGAAATACTGCCGCCCATTCCACAGATGGTTTCGCTCATCCGCCGCAGGAGCATCCGGTATTCTTCCAGTTCCTCCCGATTTTCGGCAATGATGTTTGCATGGAGGTGTGCGTTGCCGATGTGTCCGAATACGTACGATTTGCCGGCAGGCAGTTGTTCGTCGTACATCCGCAGCAGATCGTCAATTCTGTCCCGGGGCACTGCAAAATCGGCAGCCACTTTTACCATTCCGGGTCTGATCGATTCATTCAGCTTTTCGGGAACGCTTTGGCGATCTTTCTTCATTTTTCGTATGGCGGTCTCGTCGTGTGCGACCTCTGTTTCAACACGTCTCGACTCTCCCGTGAGCCGCCCGCGGTTGAAAAGTTCCACGAGGTCCGACCACTGGGAAATCCTTACAAACAAATCTTCCGGGTCATCATATTCCTGCTCCACATAAAGGCACCCGTACGAATCGTGCAGCCTGGCGGATCGGTCCGGAGGAAGCAGCGGGCCCACGGAAGAACCCAGCCATTCCATGCACGAAGGAATGACGAACCGGAAGTCTTCGGCTGATGGCGGGTCGGCCGAGCCCGTTATGCTCGAGAGAGCTTTCCTGACATCCTGCAACGCAACCGGTCTCTCGTCGCGAAACACTTGTTTGAGGTTGTACAGGAGCTTTACACACTCTGTTGCGAGGCCGCGGGACGGAAGGTACAGCATGAGGCTGAAGAACGGATTTCGACGCTGCAGCAGTTTTGTCTCGACCTGAACAAGGACGCCGGTGATCCCTTCGGTCCCGATGAAAAGATCCACGAGATCGAGAGGTTCGGCGGAGAACAACCCCACAGTGTTCTTGCAGTAGTTCCAATCCATGTTGCGAGATGTGGGAACGGGAATCGCCAGATCTTCCTGCAAATGGGGGGTTGTCATCTTTGCAGGTATTGTGACAAGACCACGATGGCTCGTCACCTGACCTCGCCGGATCTCCAGAACCGGGCCGGCCGGCAGAACAATTTTCATACCCTGGATGTAGTCTCGGGTAGGTCCGTACAGATAGCTCAAGGGACCGGACGCGTTGCAGGCAACGTTGCCGCCGAGCGTGCAGGAGTCTTCAGATGTGGGATCAGGCGGGTAAAAGAGCCCCGCAGCATTCACAAGTTCCTTGTACCGCTTGAGAACGATACCCGGACCTGCGACGCACGGGTCTTCTGCATCGATGCGATCCAGGTCCGACACGTCCAGGATAACGCCGCCCAGTGGAACGGATGCGCCGGTAAGGGACGTCTTGCCCGATACGACGGTCAGAGGAATTCTCCACCGGTTCGCAAGCCGTACTGTTTCGACGACATCGAATTCGTTGCACACCCGTACCATAGCGGATGCGTTTCCGCGCATCCTGGACTCGTCTTGGAGATAACGCTCGAATCCTTCGGTTGAGATCCGAATTCCCAGTTTCCGGCAATCTCGGCAGAATTGGTCCAGGTCAGGCATAGAGGAAGATGTCACATCGAGGCAGGATGAACGTCCCGGAGAATTCAGCGGGAACGTGTAAGAGAAGCTTGTTTCCAGAGAATACCTTTCCAGAGACCTCTCTGATGTTTTCTGGCATCTTCTTCAAGCTGTCTATAGCTCGCGAACGTGACGTGCACATAATCCCGCGTTACGAATCCCATTCCGTTCCGAATGATTTCGGCATTCAGATCCAGGGGACGTTCGCCGTCCGCGGGTACCATAATATATGCCAGGAGACGGTTTTTGTCATCATACCGATCCCATTTCCTTGTCCAGACCTCAACCACTTTGCCCTGGAGAAGAGAACGAACGTAGGTGCGCGACGCCTCCCACAGCTGGTGCTTTTGTATGAACAATACAACTTCCGAGCCGATTCGCCTTGTCCTGTCCCGATTATGAGGTGAGCCTACCCCCAGCAACCGGACTGGAGTTGTTCGTTTTCCGTCCAGCATCTCCATTTTCACCACGTTGGGAGCTTCTATTTCAACAAGCCGGGCTTTGCCGTACAGGGAGTATCGCGGGCCCAGGCCCCACGCCACACTTGGCACGGCCTGCAGGAAGATCGCCACGAAGAGAGCGCAATTCCACAATACGGCCCCGGGCATGCCTCCTCCGGTCATCCAGATCATTTCTGATCTTGGAGGTAGAGAATTACTCAATGAATGGTTCGCTATGAGAAAGAGACTCTGTGCTTCATTCTCACACGGCAGGTTTCGCGGGCGCTACCTTTTGCCCTGAACGGACTCTTTGAGCGCCTTTGACGGAGAAAACCTCGGTAGCCTCATGGCTGGTATGGTCATGTTTTCTCCCGTTCTCGGATTCACCCCGCGGCGAGCGTTCATTTCAATCACTCGGAAGGTTCCAAGGGCAGAAATTCTTATTTTGCCGTCTTTTTCCGTGAGCGATGAATGTATGGCATCCACCAGGGTATCCAAGACGACTGTTGCGGCCTTCTTCGTGATGTTTGCACGCTCGGCGATCAACGAGAGTATTTCCGGTTTTGTCATGTAACGATCTCCTTCGCTCAAAATCCAACAAAAGGGATGTTCAATACATCCGCATCGCCCTCGGAAGGGCTGAGACGTCCGGGTTGTGCCCGTCCTGACAACATCAGGTTCTCCGCACGCTTGCTTTCGCGCGGAGATCAGCCTGCCGCGTGATTTAGGGGGTATCCGTATGCTTGGGGTTGCAATAGTGTCCGGACCTGAAAACATTACCATTCGCGGCAGGCCGTCATGATTTCATGCAAGACTCGAACCACTAGCTTGCATGGCCATTTCGGCACTATAGCGAAGGAGTGATTTGCGCGTCAAAACATGGTATGAAATTTGCTCAGGCCCACACGTGTCAAGTCATTGGACGAAAGTGTCCACGTGCTTAACAGTTCCCACCGAAAAGACTGCTCGAATGGTTCAGTCACGGGCGGGGAAAAGGCTGTCATTGTAAGCCAGTGGCAATCTCCTGACCGTTAAGGACAGATTGCTTCGTCGTTGCACTCCTGGCAATGACACGGAAACAATGGTTACCCCGCGAGACTGAGTGAGTACAACTGCCCCAGTGAAGCTGTTGCGCCTCTCCTGGGAAGATGATATACAGCCATTCAGTGACTTCGTGATCCGTTGAGACGGGAAAGGCAATCACACCCGTTCATCATCGGATCCTGTGGCCGGAAGGAGCGTGAGACTTGGATAAAATAGTGATCAAAGGCGGCATTCCCCTCAAGGGAACGGTTGAAGTCAGCGGGTCCAAAAACGCGGCATTACCGCTCATGTGCGCCTCTCTGCTCACCCGGGACGAAATGATATTTCACCGAATTCCCGCGCTGATGGATATTCGAACCACCAAACAGTTGCTCCTGCAGTTGGGCGTGCAGCTCGACGATTTCACTCCGGGAACGCTCAGAATCAAAGCCAGGGAAATCAGTGATCCGACAGCGCCGTATGAGCTTGTGAAGACCATGCGGGCTTCAGTCATGGTGCTCGGGCCGCTCATGGCTCGAGAGGGACGTGCGGACGTGAGCCTGCCCGGCGGATGCGCCATTGGAGCGCGACCCGTAGATCAACATCTCAAGGGTCTCCAGGCAATGGGCGCGACTATCGAACTGGAAAACGGGTACATACACGCGCGTGCACATCGTCTGACCGGCGCGGATTTCACCTTCGACCTGAAAACGGTGACAGGAACGGAAAATCTCCTCATGGCTGCATCGCTGGCCCGGGGCACGACGGTGCTGAGAAATTGCGCTCTGGAGCCTGAGGTCGTTGAACTGGCCCACGTGATAAATCGTATGGGTGGAAGCATAGAGGGAGCCGGAACGGACACCGTCATCATCGAGGGAAGGGATGGTCTGAGCGGTATCGTTCACGAGGTCATGCCTGATCGAATCGAGGCAGGAACTCACCTCATGGCTGCCGCAATTACTCGCGGAGATGTCACCGTAGCCGGATGCGATCACAGACACCTTGTTTCCCTTCTGGAAAAGCTTGATGGTGCAGGCCTGAAACTGGACGTGAAGGAGCATGAAGTCAGATTGACTTGCAACGGAAACATCCGGAGCGTCGACGTGGTAACCGATCCTTACCCTGGATTTGCCACGGATTTTCAGGCACAATATATGGCTCTGATGGCACTTGGCGACAGCAGGTGCACCATCACGGAAAACGTATTTGAGAACCGATTTATGCACGTTCAGGAACTGGTGCGAATGGGGGCCCGCATTCGGGTGTCCGGAAGGCAGGCCGGAATCGAAGGAGTCAGAAAACTCTCCGGCGCGCACGTGCAGGCAACTGATTTAAGGGCCAGCGCCTCTCTGATACTCGCCGGTCTGGCGGCTCAAGGGGTCACGGAAATTCACCGAGTTTATCATCTTGACAGGGGCTACGAGCGGATCGAAAAAAAGCTCGCCGGCCTGGGAGCGGAAATCACCAGGGAAAAAGACGTAATGCTGTAATCCGAACCCGGAGAATGGAAGCAGATGAGAACGGCTCAAATTTCCAGAAAAACGTCCGAAACGGATATCTATGTCAAACTCTCGCTGGACGGTGCAGGTAAAGCATCCATTTCCACGGGAATCGGTTTTTTCGACCACATGCTGAACCACATTGCGGGTCACGGCATCATGGATTTGGAAGTCGCTGCCACAGGCGATCTCCACGTCGATTTTCATCACACGGTGGAAGACGTGGGACTGTGCGTGGGAGAGGCCTTCAGGGAAGCGCTAACAGACAAGACCGGCATTCGGCGGTACGGATTTGCCATGGTGCCCATGGACGAGGCTCTTGCAGGAGTAAGCCTGGATCTTTCCGGGCGTCCTCTGCTGGTTATGGCCAATCCGTTGTCCCACAGAAGTGCGGGCGAATTCGCTCTTGATCTGGTGCCTGTCTTCTTGCAAGCGTTTGCGGATCGAGCAGGGATCACTTTGCATGTGACCATTCATTACGCGGAGAACCCCCATCATGCGGCCGAAGCAGTGTTCAAGGCGCTGGGCAAAGCTCTGCGTCAGGCGGTGGAATTCGATCCTCGCGTCAAAGGCGTCCCGTCCACAAAAGGAATTCTGGAATAGATCTCTTTGATATATCCAGTCGAGGTGTTGATGATAGTCGTAGTGGATTACGGAATGGGAAATCTGCGAAGCGTCCAGAAGGGATTCGAAAACGTCGGATCCCCGGCCGTCATTTCCCGGGACCCGCAGGAAATCGCAAAAGCGGACCGGCTCGTTTTGCCGGGAGTGGGAGCTTTTCCGGAATGCATGAGAAATTTGGGCCGTTTCGATCTGATCGATCCGATTCTGGAGTTTATCGGGTCAGGCCGACCTTTTCTGGGAATATGCCTGGGATTACAGCTTCTGTTCGACGAATCGGAAGAATTCGGGCTGCATGAAGGTTTCAAAGTGGTGCCGGGAAAAGTCAAAGCATTTGACAAAGATATGGGGCTGAAAATTCCGCATATGGGATGGAATCAGGTGATGTTCCGGAAAGACGTGTCCATTTTTCGGGGCATTCCCAACGGCTCGTATTGTTATTTTGTTCACTCGTACTATGTAGTGCCCGAAGTTGCCTCTGATATTGCGGCTGAATCGGACTACGGCATCACGTTTACCTGTGCCGTTGCAAGAGACAATGTGTTTGCCGTGCAATTTCATCCGGAAAAAAGCCAGGCTATCGGCCTCGCCATCTTGAAAAATTTTTCCACACTGTAGTCGTATCTGTCAGGGGATCCGCGTATCGTATTCCTGGAGCATTGTGTAAATCTCCTCTGCGGTTTCAGCCTGTTGCAGACCTTGCTTGAGCAGCGGATCCTTGAACAATCGGGAAATCCTGGCAAGTGCCTTCAGATGCTCTCCCGCGGAGTTTTTTGGGGCTATCAGCAGAAAAAACAGGTACGCAGGCCGATTATCCATGGAGCTGAAATCTACCCCTTTGGCGCTCCTTCCGAAACTTGCCACCAGGCGATCCAGGCCGTCGAATTTTCCGTGGGGAATAGCGATACCGCCGCCGATTCCCGTGCTTCCCAGACTCTCTCTGGAGATCAGCGTTTTCAGGAGTGATGCTTTGTCTATGGTGGGATAGGCTTTCGCAATAGGCCGGACCAGTTCTTCGAGAACCTCGTCTTTTGAGCCGGCCTCAAGCGACGAAATAATGGCGTCGGAATGGAGGAAATCGAGAATCCTCATGTAATCAGCTCTGAATGGCGCAACGGCTCCTCGACGTTATAGAACCCGCCTCCGTCTTTGTCGATTCTTGCCGTCGTCATATTATTGTGCCCGGTTCAGAAATTCCGAACCGGGCAGACCCGTGTTCAGCCGCGGGGTGCCACGGCTCTCCTTGCCGCTTGTGTTCTCTATGAGCTCTGGGGAACTATAAGGCCGTAATTGCCGTCCTTCCTTTTGTAGAGCACATTGACGGTCTGGGTGGAGGCATTGTTGAAGACAAGGAAATCCTGCTGTGAGAGATCCATTTGCATTGCCGCCTCATCAACGGACATGGGTTTTACGAAATAGTTTTCGGTTCTCACCACGACCGGTTCTCTGTTGTCCTCGAAACTCTCCTGTTCGTAAATCTCTCGAGTCCACCTGATTTCTCTACCTTGAGCGGGTTTGTGCTTTCGTATTTTCCCTTTATACTTCTTGACCTGACGCTCGATCTTGTCCATGACCAAATCTATTGCCGCGTACATATCTTCGTGTGCTTCTTGTCCCGCGATGCGGAGACCGTCCGCATTTATCACGACATCCACAATCTGTCTGAACTTCTGCACGGTGAGGGTGACTTGGCTCTCCAACGGGCGGTCGATGTACTTGGTCAGTCTGGATGTCCTTTCCTGAACATAATTCTTCAGGGCATCAGACGGGTCCATATGTCTAAAGGTGACGGAAAGTTGCATTATAAACTACCTCCTCAGAGACCTGAACGATCTCATAATCAGAATTTTTTTCTTCGCTTGCTGGACTGGGGAATGCCGAGCACGTCGCGATATTTGGCGACTGTCCTGCGAGCGATATGAATCTGAAACCTGGCCAGTTCTTCCACGATTTGTTTGTCACTGGCAGGCTTCTTCGGATTCTCATTTTTCACGATCCGAAGAATTTGATTTTTCACCGATTCGGACGCAATTACGTCCGCACCGTGTCGTATTCCGGAATTGAAAAAGTATTTCAGCTCGAAAATTCCACGCGGGGTGTGCACGTATTTGTTTGTGGTTACCCGGCTGATCGTGGATTCGTGCATTTCGATATCGTCTGCGACATCTCGCAGGATCAAGGGCTTGAGATAATCGATGCCCTTGTCGAAAAACTCTTTCTGGAATTTTATTATGGATTGGGTGACCTTGTAAATTGTTCGCTGTCGCTGATGGATGCTCTTTATGAGCCACATGGCCCCGCGCATCTTCTCCTGAATGTATTCCTTCGTAACAGACGAAGAACCGTTCGAATGCAGCTCCTTTTGATAAAAAGGACTCAGTTTGAGTCTGGGAAGTCCGTCGTCGTTCAACAGAATGGAATAGTCTTTGCCTACTCGCGTAACAAAAATGTCAGGCACCACATATACCGTGTCCGAGTTCAGGAACGGCCTCCCGGGTTTGGGCTCCAATGATGCGATCGCTTTTGCAGCCTCCTTTATTTCATCCAGTGTAACTTTGAACTTGCGTGCAAGCACGTCGAGCTTGTCTCGTTCAAATAATTCGAAGGCCTCTTCGATAATTCGGACGGCCAGCGGATTTTGCGGGTCCAGGGCATCGGCCTGAATGAGTAAACATTCGCGTAAATCCCGGGCACCAACGCCCCGGGGATCGAACTGTTGGACTTCGGCCAGGACTCGTTCCACATCCGCGACGCTTACGCCCAACGATTCGGCAAGCTCCTCCACCTGTGCATCCAGATAGCCGTTTTCATCGATGTTTCCAATGATCTCCACCGCGATTCGCCGGTCGTCCCCTTCAAGGTGACTGAGCTGTAGCTGCCTCAGAAGAAAATGAAAAATGTTCTCCTGATACGTGGCCATGTTTTCAAGCGGCGGACGTTCGGAAAAATCCATTTGCGCGGGAGAGTAGTCACCTCCATAACTTTCGAGATAATTCTCCCAGGCTATCTCGAAGATATCGTTTTCGGGTCGCTCGGGCTCTTTCACCATCTCTTCCAGAGCGGGAAGATCTGTTCTTTCGCCCGCGTTCTGATCCGTAAACGGCTCATCGAATGTTGATGTTTCAAGACAAGGGTTTTCTTTGAGTTCCTGCTCCAGAGCGTTCACGACTTCCAGGTGATTGTACTGGAGTAGCTTGATCGCCTGCTGCAACTGTGGCGTCATAACCAGTTGTTGTGTTTGACGCAGCTGTTGTTTTATTTCAAGAGCCATTTTTCCTGTAACATCACATGCTGAATTGTTTACCGAGGTAGACTTCTCTGGCGCGCTCGCTGGCTGCTATAGCTTGCGGATCTCCCTTTTCCAGGATTCGGCCTTTGTCCAACAGGTATATTATATCACAAACACCCAACGTTTCTCTAGTGTTATGGTCCGTGATAACAATGCCTATGTTGCGTTCTTTTAATGTGTAGATAATCTTCTGAATCTCCAAAACCACGATGGGATCCAGTCCGGCAAAGGGTTCATCCAAAAGAATAAAATCCGGTTCCGTGACAAGTGCCCGGGTAATTTCCAGACGTCTTTTCTGACCTCCCGAAAGGCTATCGGCCCGCTGATCACGAAGCCCGGATATATCCAATTCGGCCAACAATTCGTCCAATCTCCGGTTTCTGCGATCTTTATCCGGTTCAACGGTCTCCAATATTGCCATGATATTCTGACTCACCGTAAGTTTCCTGAAAACCGATGCTTCCTGAGGCAAGTAGTTTATTCCCAATCTCGCCCGCAGGTAGACGGGCAGTCGTGAAATCTCCTGATCGTCGAGAAACACTTCTCCCTCGTCCGGTCTGACCAACCCGGTTATCATATAAAATGTCGTCGTCTTGCCGGCTCCGTTGGGTCCCAACAAACCCACAACCTGACCTGATCGAATACTCAGACTGACGTCGTCTACGACGCGGTGTCCGACGTATTGCTTTACCAGCCCACGAGCCTTCAGTTCTCTGGCCTTCGCGACTAGTTCTCCTTCTTGTGTTGAGCAGGATTCAGGATTCCCGTGACGCCGTTCTTGTCACCCACTCCCAACAGCTCGGCCCGGCTCTCATCCAAATAGATGACAATCATCGGAGCCGCAAGTACGTGAGGTCCCTGCCGCACGCGGGGTGGCCCTTCGGTCAGGGTCACGGTCCTTTTCGCGTTGTCGAACGAGGCTTTTCCTGCCGTGGCAGTCAGCTCGTTTTTCACGACCTTCACATTGCCCAGGGCAACCGCGGATTTTATGGAACTTGCCAAATCCTTGGGCTTTTTCTGGGCTTCAGGTTCGTTTTTCACCGCGGTCGCCTTACCCTCTTCATATAATACGACCATTCTGTCACAACTCAAGGTCATATCGCCTTGTTTGGCAGTTACCGTACCGTCGAATGTGAGTTCCCAGACACCGGCGGACAGAGTCTTCACGGTAAGTTTTTTGGACGAAATCTCAAGCTGGCTTGCGCCTTTTCCCAGGGACAGGCTTTCAGCGTTCGTGGCGGCCGCTGCAGCGACCGTCAACAATATCAGAACGAATCCTGCAACACCTGATACGGCTCTTCTCATCAGGATGTTCTCCCAGTCACAAGGGCAACTTACCCTTGGGTCCCACTATGTGCACGTTTGAGATACAAGCCTTTACGTCGTGCTCGATGACCATCTCTTCGTTTTCAATGGATAGTTTCAAGCCCTTTCCGGTTACGCGCAGGTCACCTCCGTCCAGGGCTACAGAAGAGGATGTTTCTGCAATTTTCGTTTGGTCCGAATAATCGATGTGCCCGGCAGTAAAGAGAAGATCCCTGTAGGTAACGGTAACATCACCCTTTGCCAGGACGTTTCGGCTGTTCTTGTCGAGCTTGCCCGATTCAGCACTCAAGAATATCTCTCCGCCACGGCCACCCCGGTAAAGAACCTTCGGTTTGATCAGAGAGACATTGTCCAGATTCTCCGATACGAGGGCCGTGTGTGCTTTCAGTTCCCAAGGTCGGGCTCCGGGCGACGAGTAGGAAAAATTGTCAATTCGCATGCCGCTCCCTTGCAGAGCAGGGGGAACAGAGAATTCCGGGACCTCATGGAAATACCAGGAAACCGCATACCCTGAAGCCAGCAGCAAAACCGTTGCCAGCACAAACACTTGGGAAGCCTTCTTAATATTTCTGAGCCTGTGCCAGCGCTCTATTTCCTTGTGATTCATACCCAATCCACATGAAAGACATTTCCGTGGTGCCCGCCTGTACGAGGGACACCCGTGATTGCGTCAAGGACATCTGCCGCATGAGCGAGCAACGCGTCGTTCGGTTCTTTATGTGCACGGCTCATGCATAGTACCGAGCCATCAGATCGTCCCATTTTCCCTGTGCCTTGAGCACCATATCCAGGATTTCCCGAGCAACTCCGCAACCGCCTGAACTCCCGGTCACGAAATCGGCTTCTCGGCGAACTTCCTCGGGAGCCTCAGGGACCGTGAATGCCAGCCCTGCTCTCCTCATCAAAGGGATGTCCACTATATCATCACCGACGACCGCTACGTGCTCGGGGAGTAGATTCAGTTCCTTCAGGAGTTCGGCCAAGGCAGGCCTTTTGTCCTTCATGCCCTGGTAAACCTTTGAGACTCCGAGTTCCCGAGCTCTCCTCAAAACGGCATCGGAAGTGCGTCCCGTGATCATGGCGATTTCAAGTCCACTTCTCTTAGCAATCTTTATACCATGTCCGTCTCGAACATTAAAGGATTTTATCTCCAGATCTTCACTGCCGAACGTAATTTTGCCGTCTGTCAGCACGCCGTCAACATCGAAGACAATCAGGCGGAGGAGTTTCATTTTTTCCTGAAAATTTTTTGCGTTCTGTTCCATTGCATCCCCGGTATGCGCGGTCTGCGGTTCGGAAACAGGGACCAACCTGCTGATTTGTCTCAGGTTAATCACCAGATCCTCCACGTGTTCCAGAGCCAGAGAATTGGGCCCGTCACACAGAGCGCGGTCCGGATCAGGATGAACTTCCATGAAAATCCCGTTCGCTCCCGCAGCAACAGCCGATCTGGCCAAGGGCGCAATGTAGGAACGGTCGCCACCCGAACAGGCGTCCCCGCGGCCGGGTAACTGCGATGAATGTGTCGAGTCAAAGACCACCGGCAGGCCGAAGCGCTTCATGCGAAGTATGGACCGCATATCCGCTACCAGATCGTTGTACCCGAAACACGCGCCGCGTTCGGTGACAACGATTCTGTCGTTACCCGTGCTCAGGATCTTCTTGATGGCATGCTCCATATCTTCCGGAGCTTGAAATTGTCCCTTTTTTATATTGACCGCGCATCCTGTACGACCTGCAGCAAGGAGCAGGTCCGTTTGGCGGCTGAGAAAAGCCGGTATTTGGATCAGATCCAGGACAGTCCCCGCGGCGACGGCCTGATCCGGGGTGTGAATGTCAGACGTTACCGGCAAACCGGTCTGTTCTCGTACAGTCTGAAGGATTTTCAGGCCGCTCTTCAAGCCAGGACCTCTGTAGGATTCCACGGATGTGCGATTCGCCTTGTCAAAGGATGCCTTGAAGATAATGGGAATCTTGTGCTCCCGACGGATACGTGCGAGTTCGCTCGCCACGAGAAGAGTCAATTCCTCGGATTCAATGACGCATGGACCCAGAATGAAAAACAGATCCTGCCCTTCTCCTAAACGATAATCCCCCACAGTGACCGTGCTGCCGGCAGCCATCAGGTTCATATTCCTCTCTCCGTTATGAAAAATGACAAAATGAAATCACTTCCGACGAGCACCCAAGGCTGAGGATACTGCTTGCGTGTTGGCAGGCCAATCCCCCAAGGCGGGAATCGTCTCCTCGTCGTCTGCTAGGCAAGTTCGGGAGGCTGTAGCAGTTCTCGAAAATTCTGTCGGATTCGTTCACGACTTGCCCACATTCCCACCATGCAATCATGTCATTGCGTGGAGTGGAACGACGAAGCAATCTCAGTCTTGGTCAGTTGGAGATTGCTTCGGGCTTTGCCTTCGCAATGACTATCTGTCAATCTGTTCGCGTAATCGAAACCGACCTTACTTTCGAGAATCCCTATAGAAAGAAAAGAACCGCCAACTATCTACACCTGAATTCCCGCTCGTTTTCGACTGTACTCCAGACATGCTCCGATATACGATGCGAACAGGGGATGCGGGTCCATGGGTCGAGATTTGAATTCCGGATGGAACTGGCATCCCACGAACCAGGGATGATCGGCATACTCCACGAGTTCCACCAGTTGGCCGTCCGGTGATAGTCCGCCGGGCTTCAGACCCTGTTTTTCGAGCGCTTCCCGGAACTTCGAATTGAATTCATAGCGGTGGCGGTGACGCTCGTGAATCACGGAAGTGCCGTAGATCTCGGCACATTTGCTTTCGGGCGTCAGAACGCATTCATATGTCCCGAGTCTCATGGTGCCGCCCTTATCCGTGATGATCCTCTGCTCTGCCATGAGGTCTATCACGGGATAAGGAGTAGCAGGGTTGAACTCGGTAGAATTCGCTCCAGTCATGTTGCACACATTGCGAGCGAACTCCACTACGGCCATCTGCATCCCCAGACAAATCCCGAAATACGGGATCCGATTCTCCCGGGCATGCTGAACCGCCCTTATCTTCCCTTCAATTCCCCGGGACCCGAATCCTCCAGGCACGAGGATACCGTCCACCTCGTCGAGTTCTTTCCCGATCCCGCTCTTTTCAATCATCTCAGAATCAATGAACGTCAGATGGACTTTCGCGCTGTTGTGGACACCTCCCGCAAAAAGCGCTTCGTTGAGGCTCTTGTACGATTCGCGCAGGTCCACGTATTTGCCCACGATACCTATGATGACGTTATTCTTCAGTGACTTGACCCCTTCCACGAAGGAAGTCCATCCGTCCAGCCTTGGCGCACGGGTCCAGATGTTCAGGATTTCCACTACCTTCTGATCGAGTCCTTCTTCGTGAAATTTCAGAGGAACTTCGTAAATGCACTCCACGTCCTCGGCTGCAATAACCTCTTCCGGCCTCACATTACAGAACAGGGCAATTTTTTCCTTGATTTCACGGGTAATCCGCTTCTCGGTTCTGCAGATAAGGATGTCAGGTTGAATTCCTACTTCCCTGAGCGCTTTGACGCTGTGCTGGGTCGGTTTCGTTTTCACTTCGCCGGACGCTTTGACGTACGGCAAAAGCGTAAGATGGATGTAGAGCACGTTTTGCGGACCGAGATCCGCCCGCAACTGGCGTATGGCTTCCAGGAACGGAAGACTTTCGATGTCGCCCACTGTTCCGCCCACTTCGACAATCGCCACGTCAACCCCGTTGCCGAGACTTCTGATTTTAGCCTTTATTTCATCCGTAATATGAGGAATGACCTGGACCGTAGCTCCCAGATATTCTCCCCTGCGCTCTTTTTGAATTACCGCGTCGTAGATCTGCCCGGTGGTAAAATTGTTCTTCTGGCGCATGATCGCGTGAGTGAAACGCTCATAGTGCCCGAGGTCAAGATCGGTTTCCGCTCCGTCCTCGGTGACGAAAACTTCGCCGTGCTGAAACGGGTTCATGGTACCCGGATCCACATTGATGTAAGGATCCATCTTTAACAGAGTAACGGTTAAGCCCCTGCACTCCAGCAACGCGCCGATGCTTGCAGCAGACAATCCCTTGCCCAAAGATGAGAGCACTCCACCGGTAATAAATATGAACTTTGTGCTTTTGTACATGAGCTGCTCCGAATTTCTTATGACCATGAGGAGTTTGCCGGAAATTTCCTCCATAGTGTAACCACAATCCGCAGATAATCAACTCGCCCAACTATCACAACCGGCCACGATACCCAATACAGCGGACGCGGAGCTCATTAATTCAATGAAATGAACGATTCGCAGAAAAACAACGGGGGTAATCTCTACCGGATACATCTGAAAGTCAAGTCAAGTTTCAAAAGGCGCAATAGAGTAGAAAAAAGACCTGTTCCGTGGCTCGAAGGCAGAAGATGGGCCTGAGACGAATGTGGGATCAAACGAGTACGTTCACCGGCATGCCTCCTACGCCGCAAACGGCGCGGCCTGACCTGTATATTGCGTTCCGGTGATGTGACAGCTGCCCCGAATACTGCTTCTGTTCACGCACATCGCCATGAAATTTTCTCCCGGCAATGCCCGACCATGAGCGTCTATGTGGTGTCGGTTCATGTCATGAGCGGCTTGAAATTATTCGGGCACGACCGTATCCAAGATCGAACCAACGGCGAGGTCCGTCACGGAGTGCGAGCCGGGGCAATCCACCTGCGATCCTACGGACGGCAGCTTCCACTTCGTCCCGGTGTTCGTGAGATGAAACATGTTATACGGATTCGCTTTTTTACAGGTAACTCGATTCTGGGCGCAGGCTGGGGGCTCTCCTTCGCTGCGGACGACGCAGAGCCGTCTCATCACTTCGCTGAGGACAGCCCCCAGCCCTGCAATCTCATAAATCTTATTGCGAATGCGTATTACTCCGA
The DNA here is from genome assembly GCA_035319325.1 of Desulfomonilaceae bacterium. Lineage (GTDB taxonomy): Bacteria > Desulfobacterota > Desulfomonilia > Desulfomonilales > Desulfomonilaceae > DATHCX01. Next base: position 3,014 of record DATHCX010000070.1, on the reverse strand, counting down.
TCGGACAAGATACGGCAGGTGCAGCGTCACCGTTTCGGATCGAATGCGCACTGTACCGAAATCGGCCTGCAGCGCGTTGTAGCATTTGGTTTCAAATACATGAAATTGGGGAGGAACTTCATGCAAGAAATTCCTCCCCAATCTTACTGAAAGCGCATTCGTATTACAGGTTCTCTTGCCGTACACGCGGCGCGTGTACGGACTTCGTGCCCGGGAATTGTCCACGGATCGGTGAAGGTGCCGTATGGATCACACAAGACCGGGTATCTTCACCCCTGCCTCCGCAGGCCGAATCATACTCAGGGCATGCTTGTATACCAGTTTTATGTCTTCAGCATCCTCTATAATTATGCAGAAGCTATCAAAGCTGCGAACAAACCCCTTGAACGAATCGCCCGACAAGAGCAGAGCTTCGACTTGAATTCTTGCTTTTCGGACCTGATTGAGAAATTGATCTTGAATATTAAAATGAGTCTTAGGCATTTCCGCACCCCCGTGCAGTAATCCCCGAATGCACGCGTCCCTTGGAGCGACCACCCAGGGGAAAAAAATCTCGAACCGTCAATCAACGTCCGAGAAAATTATCAACTACCGACCCGACATCCTCTCGTTGTTCGGGTCCGATCCACAAAACCTCGGGTTCGGAACGAAACCAGGTGAATTGCCTTTTTGCGTATCGCCGGGTATCTCTTTTCATGAGGCCAACCGCTTCCGGAGTATCTACTTCTCCGGAGAGAATCATACCCGCGTGCCTGTACCCTAGAGATTGCATGGACTTCAGTTCTCGCCGGTAACCGCGTGCGTACAGTGCAGCTACTTCGTCCAGCAGTCCACCCTTTATCATATTGTCAACACGGTTATCAATCCGTTCGTACAAAACAGACCTTCCAGGGTCCAAGCTAAGAAACAAGGTCCGGTACGGGCGATCCTGCAGAGCGTGTTCCTTCTGAATTTCCGAGATTTTCTTTCCGGTTGATTCGAACACCTCAAGGCTGCGAATTATTCGAGAAAGATTACTCGGCTGCGTAACGGCAGCTGTTTCGGGATCCACCTCGGCAAGTCGCCGGAAGAGCGTACTCTGGCCCTTTTGCAACTCCTCCGCCCTCAATTGTTTCCTCAATCGAGGTTGCGCGGGGGGCATTTTTGCAATCCCCCCGAGTAATAATCTAATATACAATCCCGTCCCTCCCACTACAAGAGGAACACGCCCGCGTTCCAGGATACCGCGTATGCATTCCCGTGCAACCCTCACGTAGTCGCCGGCCGAAAAATTCTCGTCAGGATCGCAAATGTCGACAAGATGATGGGGAACGCGGGATCTCTCCCTCACGGTCGGCTTTGCCGAACCGATGTTCATGAACCGGTATATCTGGATGGAATCCGCGGAAACTATTTCTCCGTCTAATTTCTCGGCTAATTCTATGCCGACCGCGGTTTTGCCGGATGCTGTCGGACCGGCAATTACCACGATTCTCGGTTTTTCGTTTTCCATCGCGGCTGGGAACTGCATTATTCGCGCGTGGATTCGTACCATGTGCGTTCGGGGAGACACAGGGTTTCAGCAATCGTATACGGGGCAGTCCTTTTCCCGAGCAATTTGATAATGTCTATTTCGATGGAAGCCATTTCTCGGTAAAAATTCGTGCGGTCGATTTTCAATTGGGGATGAAGAGGCTGAATTTCATTCTGATATCGAGAGCAGCCCCCACTTTCGATGGTTCGCCCGTCCGGTCTGACAATGTGATGGGGAATTCCGGCTAGCCGGCAAATCATAGGCCGGTAAGCGTAAATCAGGCAGGATCCTTCAAAATTGAGCGCGCAAACGGAATTTCTATATGCTTCTCCCAGCGCGTCCTGCCGCTTGGCAGCAACAATGGCGTGGGATCTTTCCAGGACTGTTTCCTGCAACGTCTTATCCAGGGTATTGAAACCCCGTCTCACATAGAGCATTTCTATGAACGTATGGAGATTCAGGTCTACTGTACAGCACTTCACTCCATCGCAGCCTTCACAACTGAAAGCAACGCTTCTCCCGGCTTTACAATAAGCCGAGTCAATAACGCGGTTCAACTCTGCGAGACGGGGTATCAAATCCTCCCCGGAAAACATGGTTCACTCCAGAACGTCGCTCGTATCCGAGATATTTCGTCTGTATACTTCGCGACCCTTTCCGTGACGAAGCAACCATAAGACGCCGGTAAGCGACAGGCACACAGAGGAGATTTCTCACTCCTGCCAGCTTATGGCTTCTTCAGGACACGTGTCGATAGCTTCTTGAATGTCGTCCTCGGAACATGCGGAAGCGTCTGTCACATGGGCCTTTTCCGTCTCCTCATTCAAAGCGAAGCAATCTTCCGCTATGGCAGCGCACGTACCGCAGCCGCTGCACGCTTCTTCATCGATGACAGGTATCTTTGCCATTGTTTCTCCTTTTCTTCGTGGTTTTGAGGCTGATAAAAATCTTTGTCCTGTGAGCTTTACATCTTCCCCATTTTGCAGTCAATAGCTTTATGTACAAAAACAACTCGCCGGAAAAGAAGGTACAACCGGCCCATATGGGCCAGGAACGGACTTTCACGAAAAAATTCTCATCCCCGAAACCGCGAATTTGGCGAACTCCCCCCGAAAAGGACTCGCGGGGGGGAGATTTCGGCATTTTGAGCGCGCTCTAGAGCCTCCGGTCATGTGCGACATGCTTTTTTTTCCCAAAATAGGGTAGTTATTCGAAACAAGACCGAAACCACGACATTACTTACATTTAGTTGAATTTACTGATTAAATAGACTGAAATACGTTCCGGGACCGGTGGAAAACCGCACGAATACTGAAAAAAACAGCGAAATTTGCTTGACTCGTCTGAAATGGCGGGTCTATAGAGTTAGCGATACCTCTAAAAAATTTGATTTTGAATGTAACTACATGAGGAGGGAACATGACTAAGGCCGAATTCATCGACAAATTGGCCAAGAAGGGGGAAACCACCAAGAAACAGGCCGCAGAAGCTCTTGACCTGG
>DATHCX010000069.1:0-11708 GCA_035319325.1 Desulfomonilaceae bacterium | reverse complement strand
CCCTTCCGTCCCCGACGCGTTGACGGTTTTGAAAACCCTGCAGGGCGACTGCAACGAACATGCGGTCCTGGCTGCAGCGCTCGCCAGGGCTGTCGGCATTCCGGCCCGCATTGCCGTAGGACTCATTTATGTGGACGACGGGTTTTACTATCACGCCTGGGTTACGTATTGGGCGGGCGAGAGGTGGTTCACGGCCGACCCCCTCACGAACCGCATGCCTGTAAGCCCATCATACGTAACTCTTCTGTACGGCGATGTGGACAAGCACGTTAACGTGATATCATATTTGGGCCAACTGAAGCTGAAAGTGCTTGAAGCCAGGGAAAGACTTCTTCCGGAGTAATCACACGACTCATGATCCGAATCGAAAATCTCACGAAACAATTTAATAAGACAGTGGCGGTCGATCACATAGACCTTCACGTACCGCCGGGAGAAATCATGGGCTTCCTCGGCCCGAACGGTGCGGGAAAAACAACGACCATCAGGATGATCGCGGGGCTCATGAAACCTGACCAGGGAACCATTGTCTTGGACGGCAACGATCTCGCCCGCGAGCCGGAGCGTGCAAAATTTGTGACCGGTTTTGTCCCGGACAGGCCATATCTGTATGAAAAGCTGACCGGGTGGGAATTCCTGGAATTCAGTGCGGGTCTGTACGGAGTGGACCGCAACGACGTGAACCGACTCGGAATGCACTATCTGGAAATGTTTGAACTGATGGATTGGAGAGACGAGCTTATTGAAGGCTATTCCCACGGAATGAAACAGCGGCTTATCATCAGCGCAGCGTTGCTCCACAACCCCAAAATCTTCATAATCGACGAACCGATGGTGGGACTGGATCCCCGGGGAGTGCGCCTGGTCAAGGACCTGTTCACGCAGATGGCCGAAGCAAGAGGAATGGCTGTTTTCCTCTCGACCCACACACTTGCGGTGGCCGAGGAAATCTGCTCCATCATCACCATCATTCACAAGGGAAAAATTATCGCATCGGATACGCCTGTGAACATAAAAAACACCATAGCAAGGACCGGGGGCAATCTGGAAAAGGCTTTTCTCAAACTCACCGGGCACGAGGAAATGAACGGACTGAAGGGGAGCCTCGGTATGGGTGAAATTTCCGTTGAATAGGGAGGTAGCTCAGGATCATGCAAAGGAGTCCCGTATCAGAGCTGGAAAAGATATTCAAGAACGCAAATGGATCGGCAACTGAATATGCAAGGGCTTACACGGACCACCTGATGTCGGTATTGACGGGGCTAGATTTCGAAGCCGTGGGCCGGGTGATAGATCTGTTCCGTAAAGTGAGGGCCAAGGGCAACACGATTTTTTTCCTGGGAAACGGAGGAAGCGCTGCCACAGCCGCTCACTTTGCCAACGATCTCGGTTTCAGCGCATCTCCCGAAGGGAAGACGCCGATCCGTTCGCTCAGCTTGACCTGCAACAGCTCGTTCCTGACCTGCCTCGCAAACGATATCGGGTACGAAAACGTCTTTACCTGGCAGTTGAAGAATCTCATGCGGCCCGGGGACGTGGTGGTAGCGATTTCCGCAAGCGGAAATTCACCCAATGCGGTCAACGCCCTTGAATACGCGGGCAGATGCGGCGGTATTCCCGTGGCTTTTGTAGGATTCGACGGAGGAAAACTGAAGGACCTTGCGGAATATTGCGTTCATGTCAACACCAACAAAGGTGAATACGGGCCGGTAGAAGACGTGCACCTGGTGCTGGACCACCTTATTTCAACCTTTCTTGCATTTGACGCTCAATAATCAGGGAGATTCGAATTGGAGACTCTCGATTTTTTAGATGGCTCCGGTACTGACCGCATCAGCAATGATTCGGTCTCGCGGGGGAACCATCGTTTCAATGTCATTGCGAGGAGTGAAACGACGAAGCAATCTCGCTTTGGCGAACGAGATTGCTTCGTCACTACGCTCCTCGCAATGACCTGCTTCAACATTGAACGTGCATGGGAGGCTTATCAATCCGGCAATACGTTCGAGAATTACAATACGTGCAGAGATTGCTTCCCTCTGCTCGCAATGACGGACTTTCTCCACCCGTGACAGAATGGAGACCCACATCGCGGGTTTGATCGTCCGGACGAAGTGTTCTGGATGTTCAATTGAATTCCCGGCGTTTCTCCGGTCGTTTCGTTACCGCAACCTCTTTACCGTCCTGGGGCGTTCGAGATGGAACGGGCATGCGCTCCTTCTCTTTCCAGAATTTTCAGCAATTTCTTCGTGAGTTTCTGAGTCAGTGCCTGCACCTCCTCTTCCGTCATACCCGCCACGGAGATTTGTCCGCCTGCCATCTCTTTGTGTCCCCCTGCGGAACCGGCTCTGCCAATAATCCGCTGGATAACTACTCCGGCCTGATGTTTTCGGGAGGTAGATCTCAACGAAATGATCAGCAGGTCTTTTCTCCTGCCAATGCACAGGGACCAGTACACGTCTTCCAGTCGCAGCAGCAGGTCCGCTAGCTCGGGCACTATCGCCTCGGAATGAATTCTGCCAATGTCCGCGACGGCGACGTCCCTGTACAGGACAGTCCGGGAAAGCCCTTTCAAATAGTCCTCGAGATATTCCAGCTTTAATGCCGGACGCTCTATTCCTCCCAATACTCTCGGGTTCGTGAAAGGTGAAAGGTAATTGAACACGGTGAAATCGATCTTGCACGATCCCCTCATCAGGGAGTGAGTATCCGCCTTGATGCCGTACAGGAGCGCGTTGGCAACCCTCCGTGTCGGGCGCAGACCCGCAGCCGTCAAATATTCGGCAATGATAGTGGAAGTCGCTCCGTATTTCGTACGTATATCGTAAAACTCGGATTTGAGAGAGGCCTTACGCAACGGATGATGATCTATGACGATCATGGGTGGAGGGGACTTGGGGGCGATGAGATTGTTCCCGGTGCCGGGTTGAGCGTCGATGAGGGCTATTCCGTGATACCGGGAGGGGTCTACCCGCATCAGCTGCGTCATCTTGATTCCAAGGCGCTGGACCATGGCCTTGTTTTCCGCACGGGTCACCACTCCGCCGTACCCGATGACGGATTTGACGCCGAATTTTCTTGTCAAGAGAAACTGAAGACCGCTTGCACTGCCAATGGTGTCAGGATCGGGGTTGTTGTGGCACAAAATGAGGATTCGACGCTTTCCGGAACCCTTCAACACCTCCGCGAGCATGTCCAGCTTACAAACGGACTTGCTGACGTCCCATTTGAGAGAACTCGAAAGAGTGTTTCCGTATGGTGCAACTTTAGTCAACTACGGCTATACAGCTCCTCCTCGTTTCGGATTTCCGAGAAAGGCCACGAAGTTCCTTGTACCAGAGGAAATAATGGCAGTCAAGAATCGAAAGGAGCAGCGACACTACCTATATGAAAGCCGGTTGCCTCAGTCGTCCTCATCGTCGCCGTAAAACGAGGACATCATTTTACGCACCACGCGCTCGCTGAGCACCATACCCCTGATTATGCCCCTGGATCGAGCGTATCGGTTCTCGATGGTTGCTTCCAGAGTGAGGTTTCGTTTTTCCGGAATGCGGATGACTCCCGTGATGGTCAGCGTTTCCCCCGGAGGAGCCATCGTGTTCAGATCGGGGAATTCCGTACCCGTCAAGATGGGCAGCAGCCGCTTGTCCTTGAAGAGTTTCAGAATCATGAACGTGCCGAACTGGGCTACGGCCTCCATTTGCAAATGGCCGCCGAAGAGAGGCATCCCCACAAAATGGTCTTTCAGGATGGGATTCTGTTCCGGCGTAGGCACGGTGAACTTTCCGATACCCAGAAATCCGTCACGAAAATCGGTGTCTTCCATCATGACTCGATCCAGGAAGAGAAAGTTTTCGCCGTACATGCTCAGGGTCCGTCGAATTTCGTCTTTGTCAAACCAAATCCATTTGCGGCCTACGTTCGGTTTCCTTTCCTTGCGCTCGCGTGGCGCTGCGTGGGCTATCGAGGTGTCCCCCAGGAGATCTCTGTAAAAGAACTGCCTGACATCCCCGGATTCATATTTGTTTTCCGCAATGAATTCCCTCGTGAGGATCGCTCCCGATGCGTCTCGCACAAAATCCGAAATGATTTCCACCGCCCTGCGTAAGGTGGTGAATGTCCCTTTATTCCTGAGCGACGCAAACAGGTCCTGTACTATCCGGGACAGATGCCCCAGATCCGAAGAATCGGTAATACCTGACCATTCCCGTTCCATGAATTGCTGCAAATCTCTCAGGAGAGCCTCGAATCCGTCCAGTTTGCCGATAGACCTCTCCATGGAGTTAAACGCGGATTCCACATCCGGGCGAATGTTTGTGCGGCCCCTCAAGAATTTGAGATAGTTGTGAATGACGGCAATTTCTATGCCGGTAAAGAACTGCGACGATTGCGTCCATGCCTCGGGCAGGGCTGCGATCAAGGTCCGTTTTCCCTTGTCGGCCTGACGGGCAGCAATTTCTTCCAGATACTTCTTTGTGGGTGCAATGAAATAGGGAAGGCTTCCTCTGTACGTGAGCGCAAGGTATTGAGTCTGTGCGTGGGATATGGCGGAAAGGGCGTTAATCGTGTCGTTGAACGAGCCTGAATTGACGTAGTACACGTTCCGTTTCACCGCAGTGGCCATGTCGAAAAAGGTTTGCTTCCCTTTGAGGATATCCCCCACTGTTTTCATGACGGACGGCTGCCTCGGAAATCCGCCGGCCACAGTATGAACAACCGTATCCAGTTTCTCTACGCCGTTTCTTCTAAACCATTGCTCGATATGTCCGAAATCCTCGAAAACCCTATCTCTACGGCAGATGTCGAACCTCAGGGGGACGTCGATGAGAGTGGTGCCGATCTCCGTGAAAAAAGCCTGCTCTCGGGGATCATGGGGAGTGAGTGACGTGCCGAAAACTCGAGCACCCGCCTTGTTCGCCGCTGCAGCGATCGCTGCTCCATAGCCGCCTGCCCTTGCTCCAATTACGAGCACATTTTTGTTTCCAATCATGGAACGCGTTTCTGCTCCTGTCCAAAATTGGCAGTAGAAGACACTAAAACTACATTATGCATAGCGGTGAGTCAAGCACGGCCGCACGACACGGCCCATCGGACCGGACAACAATTCCCTTGACACGTCACGGGATTTGCGTGACCGTTCGTCGTTAACCGGACTCCCCTTGAAATTGTGTAGCTCGACACCAAGGAGAAAATCGTCATGGCATGGGCCCAAGAAAAAGAAGGGGCTGCGCGGGAAATCCTGAGACTCCTGTATGAGAACAGAATGATCCGCACGTTCTATCGCGACAAACCCGATGGTTGGACATTGATTTCCGGCCTGTACAGCCCTCTGTACATTCAGCTCAGACCCCTTGCGTCGTACCCCGAGGTTTTTGAGAAAGTGTGCACGGCCCTCGTTCGCATGGTGGCCGAGGAGGCGCCACGCGTGAACCGAATTGTCGGGATTGCGATGGCCGGCGTGCCCATTGCTGCGGGCATGTCGTTGGTGGGCGGGATTCCTGCCGGGTTCACGCGGAAAATGGAGGGCGTTAAATCATTGGATGCCTTTCGGCAGGCGATTGCAAGCTACGGTGAGCACGCCACCCTGGAAGGCGAATTTCATTCCGGAGACAGAATCGGAATCGTGGACGATTTGGTTACTCGATTCGACAGCAAGCTTGTCGCCCTGGAACAAGTGAGATACGAAATCGGAAAGCGGGGTCTCACCGACGTTGAGTGCAAGACAGTTATCGTGGTGCTGGATCGCGAGCAAGGAGGAAAAGAGGCTGCCGAAAAAGTGCAGTTGGACCTGCTGAGTCTTATACCGTTCAAGAGCGCCGGACTGCCCCTCCTGAGAGATGTCATGGATAAGACCGAATGGGAGACTCTCTCCCACTATTTGGAAGACCCGGCTTATTTTCAGAACAAGGACGTCCAGGATCGCGTGGCCAAACTGGCGGCAAAGCAATAATACCAATGCGTTTTCAAATACTTGAAATCGGGGAGGAACTTCTTGTAAGACGTTCCTCCGAACCCCGCCTCAAGAACCGTTAGCACTCGCCGGTATCTGCATTTCCACTGAGGAAATGCAGATGCCGGCGCATGATAGAAGTTTCTGGGAGGGGGTTTGGGCGGGACACTCTTTACTAAAGAGAGTCCCCCCAATCTTACTTTTTTGAAAGCACAAGCGAACGGGTACTACCTGAGGCCGTCTTCCTTCTTGGCTTCTTCCTTCTTCAGGCCGCCGACTCTCGGAAGAGGCCTTCCCGAATCAGTTACCACAACGACCACGACTATTTCGTCCCCACGGGGAGCGTCCTGAACTCGAACGGGCATCGCGTCGAAATGGCTACGAACGAACGCTGCATCCTTGTAGTGTACGGGTACGTCTATCTCCGTACCCGGTCCGCCGACTTTCTTTGCAGACGGTATAATGGCTTTACCGCCGCCCACAGCTTCCCTCAAAGGGCCGCCCAGCTTCGGATGAAGGATTGCCGCGGCATGTTCAAGCTCACCCCTGGGCCCCACTATTGCGGCCTTTCCGTAACTCTCCGCCTGATCCGGTCTAATTCCCAGGGCATCCACGGCCATTTTTCCCAGTATGCCGCCGAGTTTTTCTCCCGTGGAGATCAGTTCTTCCAGGTTTTCCTCATATGTTCCTGCAAACGGATTCTTTATTACAGCGGCGGCGGCAGCGCGTCTCGTCGGGGGGCTCACGGATTTTCCCATTTCCAAGCGGTTCTCTTCCACAATGGTGACAACTTTTCGAATCTCCATGCCCAACTCCTTCCTGTATTTCGTGTCGGCCGATCAGACTATTTCTCCGGAAATTCCGTTATTTCGCGTTATCGCTTCTAGGGCCGACCAGCAATGCAATGCCTCGGGTGCATTCCATGCGGCCTTTTACCGCGACGCAAGCGCCCCGAATAACTTTTCGCCCCACGAGCTCTTCAGCTTTACGGATACCTTGCATGATCGCCCTGTCTATCTCTGAGGGCGTCAGTTCGCCCACAGCAGTGGTGATCTCCACTCCCGTGAGGTCCGTATTGGGATCGAAGTAATCGGCCCGGTTGCGACGGACCGCAGGGCTGACTATAAGGGTCGCATTGGCTACACTGGAGGCCGCCGCGTCCGCAATCGCCGCACTACTTGCCAAGATGGTTGCAGCAGATGCAATCCCTCTCGTGAAGCTTCTGCCTCCCAGTCCGCTGGTGCATATCCCGCCGACGTGCATCTCCGGGGAAACGGTAATCCGGTGAGTGACCGTGGGCTGATTCACGTCGGGCCGTATCCCCACGGTAGCTGTTTCATTGTCCTTGAGGCGCAGGGCTACGTCTCCGCCGTTGTTGACCACTATTTTGGTCAAGCCCCTCGTTGTCAAGAAATCCGCTACCGCGTCCGCCAGGGTTCCTGCAACGGCAGCCATAGGGGTCAAATCATCGTCCCCCACCCGTGCGACGGCCTCCCACATGACGTGGGTCAAGAGCTGTCGCGGTGGTTCGCAAAGAGCAGAAAAAGGCGCTCGAATGGAATCCCTGTTTGCTGCGATCTCTTCAAAAAAGGCCACAGCCTTTTCAGCCGCTTCCGCGCATATCTCCTGCTGTTGAACCCCGCGCACCGATCCGCCTATGAACATGCGCATGGGACCGCATTCAGCCAGAACCGTTCCGTCGCCCAGGAGGAGTATGCGGTTTTCCATTCAGGTGCTATTCCTAGGATTCAGAAACATGACCTTGCCACTTCCTATCCAGGCAGCGTGCTACTTCTTTCGGAACGGCTTGATCGCCTCGTCGTGTCCTCCCATGTCCCGAAAATCTTCCAACGTCATGGTGTATTCAATAGGGCAGACGATTGCAGGTGTGGGAACCCACGTGAACGCTCCGGGCATGACCTTTTCCACGTCCACCATGAAGTTGATTCCACCGCCCGGCAGGACAAATGTGGGAGCTCCGCCAACCGTGAGTCTCGCCTTCATGAGATGAACGGCATGCGTAAGCTTTACGGGATAACGAGTGACCCCGGCTCGCGCGCTTCCTCCCGAACCTCCGCAGTACACGGCCGAAACTCTGGCCTCCTGGCAGGTAGCGGCCAGTTCGGTGACAGCTTTACGAGCCTTGGCATTCAGGCCAATGTCTTCGAGGGTGCCGTCGGCCTTCACCCGGAGCAACACGGCCTTTCGGCCTGTGGTCTCCGTAATGAGAACGGTCATACCCGGCCTGGCAACGCTCATATCGATATATTGAATAATTTCCTTCGGGTCCGTGATGGACGTGCCTCCCCAGCCGCCTCCGTGATCGCCGAAGTACCGGCCGGGAGTGCTCTTCTTGAAACGCAGTTTTACTCCGGTCGGTTGCGCACCGACGTATATTCCGGCTGCATGCTCGCTCAGAAGCCCAGTGAGATGTGAATCCAAGACAATGGTCTCGTCGGCTACTTCTTTGAACGTACCGGCGAAAAGCCCGAGGGTCGCGCTGCCGCAACCCACTCGCATGACATCGTCGATTTCGCCGTCTATGACGGGTGAGCTGCCCACTTGAACTTCCAGACGGCTGCCCCCCTCGATCTTCAGTTTGGCGCTCCGGCGGTTTGCCAGATCTGCGACGAGTCGAGCAGCCGTCAAGCCGATGCCGCTCGTCAACAGATTCACTCCTCCGAGGGAGAGCATTTTTGAGCCGTATTCTTCTGTTGTGAGGTGCCCCACCTTCTTCTTGCGGAAGTAGACTGCCGCTCCTTCTTCACCGACATAACGGTCCGTGTCGATCTTCACTTTGATGCCGGAGTAACTCAGCGGTGCTTCGGTGACGACCGTCACCACATCGATCCCTTCTACCCTGGACTGGACGATGTGAGGTGCAGGTTTGCAATCCGGATAGGTCGTTCCTGCGCCAATGCCGGTGACGAGTGGTGTGCGGATCGCCGGTTTCCAATCCGGACCCGCAAGATGCTTCACCGCTTCGAAGCTTTGCAGGGAAATGGTTCTCTCAAGGACTCCCTTGCGGTTTATGAACCGCTGACAAGCGCCCGTGTATCCTTCCTTGATGCTGCAGCGGATGGGGCACGCTTCGCAGGAGACGGCGTTTGCAGCAGGTGCGTCCTCCGGGAAGAGTGCGTCCTCCGGACACGTTTTCAGGCATGCACCGCATTGGGAACACGCCTCTCCTATATGAGCCTTTTTCTTCACGAGCCTTATCGCGGCCTGAGGACAATCTTGAACGCACGCACCGCACCCTTTGCATTTTTCGATTCTTACCAACATGTGAGTCTTGCTCTATCTTTTTGTGGATGATCGAATCACTCCACTTTGGCCTTTCTTTTTGCGGGCGGAGTGTTCCTGCTCGTCTTCACTTCAATTTTTCCGTCAATGATAACGAGGGAGACTCCCGGTATATCTCCGGCTTCAATAGCTGAGAGAGCGTCTTTTCCAACCGATCCCATGGGAGCGTCCATGGCCACCAGATCGGCCGACAGGCCCTCCTGCACGAACCCGGTATCCAGACGGAACACTTTAGCCGTATTGCCGGTGGCCATACAGATCGCCTGTTCCGCTTTGACCGCGGTAAGGGACGCTGCCATGCAGATCACCCTGAGGATGCCCAGAGGCACCACGCCCGTTCCCGATGGAGCGTCGTTGCCGATGATGAACCGGTCCAGAACATTGTGCTGGAGACCCAAGTTCAAGGCCTCGATCATTGCCTTGGGGTTGCCGCAATGGACGAGCTCCAGCGTATAGGAGGTGTCCGCCACCAAGTTTCGGATTTCCTCTGGAGACATCGCGGTGGGGCCGCCATTCACGTGGCACGCGATGTGCGGATCCACGGAAATAACCTGGCCCGCGGTGACCGTATCGCTGCCCGGAATCGAGGTTCCCCCCGTGTGCATCATCACCACCATGCCGTTCTTCTTTGCCCATTTGACCATGGGCGCCGCATCTTCAGCGAATTTGACCGATCCCAAGCCTATTTCGCCCACGATCCTGACTCCCTCGCGGGCCATTTCTTCGAAATCCACCTCGGTCAGGCCCTTCTCGAGTATTACCGAGCCTCCGATAATTTTAGCTCCTCCGGGCCTGAACGCGGCGAAGGACTTGGCTGCCACGATTGCAAGGGCTTTCGTTCCGGCCGGATCTTTCGGCCTTCCGGGCAGGTGGACTTCGCCCGCCGAAATGATAGTAGTGACGCCACCATGAACCTCGCTCTCCAGAAATCCCAACTGGTTTTGGCGAGGGGTAAAATCTCCCAGGACGACGTGGCAATGCGAATCGATCAGGCCGGGCGTGATCGTGCTTCCTGCTGCATCCACCACGACGTCCGCTTTGACGGATCCCAGCTGGGTTTGCTTGCCTATTGTGTTTATTTTCCCATCCTGTACCAGTATTGCGTCCGCATCCAGAATTGGGGTTCTCAGGTTGCCACTTACAAGAGTGCCGATATTTTTGATAAAAATGCTAGCCATTCATACCTCCCTTCATCACCGGGTATATATGCAACCGGGCCGGAGGCGGTTCCGAGCCCGGCGCTTCACGAGAAGGATACGTGGGTCCGCCGAAACGCCTTCCTCTTTCAGTATACGTGCCGATAGATGTTCTCATACGAATGCGCTTTCAAAAAAGTAAGATTGGGGGGACCCTCTTTATTAATGGAGTGTCCCGCCCCGATTTCACGTATTTGAAAGCCCAACGGTATCAGTCGAAAGTTCCCCATCGGTTTGGGACTATCCCGAAAGTGCCGGGACGCGATTTTCAACATCCCGAATTCATGATGGAAGCTGCCTTCAACACCCGTTCCAGGTTTGCGGGAAGATCGTAGATACGCAGTCCCAACGCGTCAGCCAGAGCGTTCAGAATCGCAGGAGCCGTCGGTATGAGCGCGGGCTCTCCCACCCCTTTCGCTCCATACGGTCCTGTCGGTTCGGGATCTTCCACGATGATGGGGATGATCTCCGGAATGTCCGCGGCAGTGGGAATGTGATAATCCTTCATGGATTCCGTGCGGCCCGGCGCGTATTCCTCCATCAGGGCAAATCCCATGCCCATGGCCACTCCGCTGTAAATCTGTCCGTTCACGTTTTGCGGATTAACCGCCCTGCCCACGTCGTGAGCCGCCACCACTCTCAAAACCCTTACTTCCCCCGTGAGAAGATCCACTTCCACTTCCGCAGCGTGGGTTGCAAACGCGTAGGTCGCGTACGGGATTCCCCGTCCGTTTTCCGGATCGAGTGGAGTCGTCACGGGATCGAAATACCCGTGCCATTTCAATGGCACCCCTGTCCTGTGCGCTCTGAGGGCAATCTGTCCAAAAGTGACCTGCCGATCTGGATTGCTCCCTGAACGAACCATCCCCCCCACCACCACCAGGTCCGAACGGTTTGTTTTCAGGATGAATGCACCTTCTGTCAGGAGTACTTCTTTCAGTTTTTTCACCGCGTCCAGAACCGCGTTTCCTGATATGTAGGTCTGACGGCTGGCAGAGCTCGCACCCGCCGAAGACGTGTACAGCGTGTCCGCCACCACCGTCCGGATCTGGGTGGTGTTCAAGCCCAATTCCTCGGCTGCGATCTGAGTCAGCGCGGTAGTGGAACCCTGTCCCATGTCTGCAGCTCCCGTGAACAGAATCACTTCACCGTCACGGTTCAATTCCACGGCGGCAGTAGATGGATTCTGTACGCCGGTATTCCCGATGCCGTACATCATTGCACCCACACCGACCCCCCGCTTGACGTACGGATTGGTG
>DATHCX010000068.1:0-4825 GCA_035319325.1 Desulfomonilaceae bacterium | reverse complement strand
AAAGCCGGGCAAATCGGTCCGATCTCAGGAACCAGGTGTTCAGCAGGTTCAGACGGTAAGTATTCCGCAATCCGGATCAGCGCAGAAAACGTACACCGTACAGGTCGGAGCGTTCAGCCATCCCGCTATTGCTCAGGAGTGGGCGCAAAAATGGAAAGCCCGCGGATACGACGTTTCGCTAAAACCGGTGGCAAGGCCCAAGACAGGCGTTATCTATCGTCTATACCTCGGCAATTTCACCTCTGAAAAAAAAGCTGATGATTTGGTGAAGCATTTGAAGTCAAAAGAGGGCATTAACGCCATCCGCCTGCTGGTTCGCAACTGATCTGCGTGCAGCTTTTTTCCGCCTCGGGCGAAACCGGCATCTGGCACCTCATCCCCTCGGATGGTAAACTGTTCTCAAAGGCATGCCCTGTGTCGGAGAGGACGAGTTATGAAACCGGACGAAGTGACAAGGAGAGAGCTGCTTGCCCTCTTGGAGGGCGGAAACGCTCACATGAGCTTTGACGAAGTTGTTGCGGATTTTCCCGCGGAGCATGTCAACAGCAAGCCGCCGGAAACACCGTATTCATTTTGGCACATCGTGGAACACATCAGAATCACACAGTGGGACATACTGGAATTCATCCGGAATCCGAGTCATGTTTCTCCGCATTATCCGGAAGGCTACCGGCCGCGGCCGGAACAGCTGACGGATGCGAAGGGATGGAACCGGAGTATAGAAGGAGTTCTGGCAGATCTGAAAGCGCTCAAGGCTATTGTGCGCGACAAGAAGACCGACCTGTGCGCTCCCATCCCTCATGCCCCGGAATACACAATTTTCCGTGAAATCGTTCTTGCTGCCGACCATAATGCATACCACATCGGCGAACTGGCAATCATGCGGCAGGTAACGGATCTCTGGCCTGAAGGCAGAAAATATCTCACCGGCAAGCCGGATTAATGTGAACGCGCTTTAAAAAAGGTAAGATTGGGGTGACCCTCTTTGTAAAGAGAGTCCCCCCAAACCCCCTCCCAGAAACTTTTTACAAGAAGCGCCTCCCCGATTTCGCGTGATCGAAAGCGCATTGCAATTAACACGTTCGGGGTGTGCAGTGTTTTTCTCGTTCCTTTTCCGCCAGCCTGGACTGCCGCCGAATCTGGGCTTCGCAATTGCGCCGCATTTCCTCCTCCGCCTCCAGGATAAGCGGAGGCACTCCGGCGGGAGCGCCTTTTGAGTCCAAGGCCACAAAGGTCAGGTAAGCTGAAGCAGTATGCCTGACTTCTCCTGTCAACAAATTCTCCGCTTCGACTCTGACGCCTACTTCCAGGGAAGTCCTGCCCACGAGGTTGATCGAAGCCTTCAAAATGAGGAGATCCCCCACGAACACCGGATGATGAAAATCGAGACGGTCGATTGATGCGGTTACCGCTATTTTTCGGGCGTGACGAATCGCCACCACCCCCGCAGCGGTATCCACGTACTTCATGATGACTCCTCCGTGAACGTTCCCTGCGGGATTGGCGTCTTCAGGATTCATCTGTATTGCCATCGTCATTTGGCTTTCTTTGACGGGTTTTCCCTGCATCTTTTCTCTTCCTTCCGGCGAAAATGGCAGTATTTTCTTCGACGACTATAGACGAAATCAGAGTCATGCGGAATCCCGCAGGCCTGGCAACGGCTCTTGCACTCGTACCAGGCCCGGCAGGGCCAGGATTGTGACGTCGACAAGAGTTGTCCCGCCTGAATATTTCTGGACACGGCAGGTCTTCCGAAGCTATAGTGCCCGCCAACAAAAGACAGGAGATTTGGGCGACATGGCAGTCACCTCAGTTCCACTTCTCGACCTCAAAGGCCAATACCAATCCATAAAAACGGAAATTGCCGAGGCCATGAATACGGTTCTGGAGAGCCAGTATTTCATTCTGGGACCGGAAGTAGAAGCTTTGGAAAACGAAATAGCCCAATACTGCGGCTGCAAATATGCAATCGGCGTTTCGTCCGGTACGGACGCATTGCTGGTTTGCCTCATGGCACTTGGCATAGGTACCGGGGACGAGGTCGTTACGACTCCGTTCACCTTTTTCGCAACAGTGGGATCTGTTTTGCGAGTCGCCGGCGAGGTGCGTTTTGCTGATATAAACCCGGACACATACAATGTCGAGCCACATCTTGTGGAAAACTGCATCACCCCGAAAACGAAAGCGATAATCCCCGTCCACCTCTTCGGGCAAGCTGTCGATATGGAACCTCTTCTCAAGATTGCCGAAAAACACGGAATCCCGGTCATTGAGGATGCGGCTCAGGCCATCGGAACTGAATATCATGGCAAACGGGCCGGCAGCTTGGGAATTGCAGGGTGTTTTTCGTTCTTTCCTTCGAAAAATCTCGGAGCGTTCGGCGATGGGGGCATCGTTACGACAAACAATGCCGGTTTGGCTGAATCCATACGAATTCTGAGAAACCAGGGTTCCGCGCCCAAGTACTTTCACAAGCTTCTCGGCGGCAATTTTAGGCTGGACGCGCTACAGGCTGCGGTGCTTCGGGTGAAATTGCGCCATCTGGATTCGTGGACGGAAAAGAGGCGAGAAAATGCCGCGTACTATACTCGGCGATTCCATGAGCTCGGGCTTGCGGGCGACAAGATCATCCCGCCAGCCGTAATCAGGGAACGTCATGTCTTCAATCAATATGTGATTGTAGCGAAGAATCGGGACAAGCTGCGCGAACATCTCCAGTCGCGCGGGGTGGCAACAGAAATTTATTATCCTGTCCCCATGCATCTTCAGGAGTGCGTCGCGGACAAGCGGTTCAAGCCGGGCGATTTTCCCGTGAGCGAACGCGCTGCTGCCGAGGTGCTTGCCCTGCCGATTTACCCGGAACTGTCAACTGAACAGAAAGAGTACGTCATCTCGGAAATAAACGAATTCTATCGTTTGTGAAAATCGGCAGGGCTCCTCATTCCTCCAAAGCTTCGCTGCCCTCGCAATGACAGCCTTTTCCCGCCCGTAACAGAATGGATACGAAGGGACAAGAAAATATCTTGACTGAATCGGGTATTCTGTTTATATAGTTATTGTAATACCTACGTACATATTTACACATCTTAGGGGGGAAACATGGAACGAAAAGCCTGCTGGGAAGACTTGAAGTGCGGCCGGGAAGCGCAGTGTCCCGCGTATCCGGACAATGGGCGCAATTGCTTTGCCGTCACGGCGACCATGTGCCGCGGCGAACTCCAGGGATCATATTCCGATAAAATCGCACAATGCCGTCAGACTTGCGGTTTTTATAAGGGCATGATGGAAGGCGATATCTAGTTCGGTGCTCAGAGGTTTCTGACCGTGTCAAGGCCGCTTCAACTCTTGGACCGCCAGTCTGACGAACGCAAGCCAGATGTCCGGCTGGCGCTCCTCCTCATGATTTGTTGGTCCGTCCATCCCCTGCCGGTGCTTTCGCGCATCTGCCCCATGACTTTCGTGGGCGAGGCGAGCGATATCGGTCTTTGATTCCGGTTGGGGTGAACGCTTTCCCGGTCTGGTGTACCCTGCAGCGTGAAAGTCAACAGTGCGGCCACATGGAGGCTAATCGGTCTTTTTTCTGTTAAAGAGCAGTATTTTTCGTCCTTCTTTGAAAATTACCTGAAATTTTTCCGCTCCCACTATATCGATCACCCGCCCCCTTCCGAAGTTGGGGTGTTCGATGAATTCTCCAGGAGTATACGTTTCCGAGAGCTCGTACAGCCTGACGTGTCCATCGGCAGGCAAATCCTTCATGAACGTAGCCCACTCACTTTCCGCTCGACCTGGGGACTTGTTGGCAATAGGGCGTCGCGTTTTTTCCGAGGCGACACCCCTGGCGGGCCGCTTCCCAGAATCAGCGTCTTGGCCTCTCTTGGGTGGATAATATTTGTGGTCCCCTCCGCACGTGAGGCAGTGCACTCGTTGAATAGAGTTCCCCACGACAGCGATAACACGATGATTAAGATTCATTCTGCATCGTGTGCACCATGCTTCAACATCGTCACCGGGACCTATGGAACCCCTGGGCATGCGTCCTCCGAATAACTTGAACTGAGAACATCCAGCCTACGCAAATAGTACCGGATGTCAATATAAGAAGAGATGTGAGGCCGAAATAGAAAACCCCCGTCCGATACGAACGGGGGTATAATGTGAATCCCGGCGGCGACCTACTCTCCCACGCAGTCACCCACGCAGTACCATCGGCGCTGGAGGGCTTAACTTCTGTGTTCGGAATGGGAACAGGTGTTTCCCCTCCGCCATAGCCACCGGAAAAGGGTATAAACGCAAAAAGAATGCGTCTCGGAGCATACGCTCCGAGGTATATATCAACCAAATAGGGGATCGAGGATACAAATCATATGTAGTGGAATCAAGCCTCACGACCTATTAGTACTGGTAAGCTTCATGTGTTACCACACTTCCACCTCCAGCCTATCAACCTCGTCATCTTCGAGGGGTCTTTAGGGGCCGAAGCCCGGGATATCTCATCTTGAGGTCGACTTCCCGCTTAGATGCTTTCAGCGGTTATCCGATCCGGACGTAGCTACCCGGCTATGCCGCTGGCGCGACAACCGGAACACCAGGGGTCCGTCCATCCCGGTCCTCTCGTACTAGGGACAGAGCCTCTCAGATATCCTGCGCCCGTGGAAGATAGGGACCGAACTGTCTCACGACGTTCTAAACCCAGCTCGCGTACCGCTTTAATTGGCGAACAGCCAAACCCTTGGGACCGACTTCAGCCCCAGGATGCGATGGGCCGACATCGAGGTGCCAAACCTCCCCGTCGATGTGAACTCTTGGGGGAGATCAGCCTGTTATC